>NZ_JBSHKH010000176.1:0-13995 GCF_053643595.1 Streptomyces sp. NPDC055506
GTCCAGGGGGCGGAGCCCCCTGGACATGCATCGGCAGCGGCTACTTGACCGACCCTGCCATGACACCTTGCACGAAGTGCTTCTGGAACGCGAAGAACACGATCACCGGAACCACCAGCGACACGAACGCCCCCGGCGCCAGCACATCGATGTTGCTGCCGAACTGCCGGATCTGAGACTGGAGTTCCACGGTCAACGGCTGCGACGCGCTGTCCGCGAACAGCAGCGCCACCAGCATGTCGTTCCACACCCACAGGAACTGGAAGATGGCCAGGGAGGCGATCGCCGGCCGTCCCACGGGCAGCACGAGCCGCGTGAAGATGCGCCACTCACTGCCCCCGTCCATGCGCGCGGCCTCCAGCATCTCCTTCGGTATCTCGGAGAAGTAGTTCCGCAGCAGGAACACCGCGAACGGCAGGCCGTAGGCGACGTGGAAGAGCACGACACCCGGGATCGTCCCGAACAGCCCCAGCTGCCCGAAGAGTTTCGCGACCGGCAGCAGGCCGATCTGCACGGGCACCACCAGCAACGCGACCACGACCAGGAAGATCGTCTCCCGCCCGGGGAAGTCCAGCCATGCGAAGGCATAGCCCGCCAGTGCCGCGATGACGACGACGAGCACCGTCGTCGGCACCGAGATCAGCACCGTGTTCCAGAACGCCGTCGTGATGCCGGCGTTCCCCAGCAGCTCCGAGTAGTTGTCGAGGGACAGCTGCCCGGGGCTGGTGAACACCGTCCACCAGCCGCCCTTCGCGGTGTCCTCGGCGGACCGCATCGAGGACAGGAACAGCCCGGCCAGGGGCGTCATCCACACCAGGCCCACCACCACGAGGAAGGCCTGGACGACCCCGTTGCCCAACCCGCGCCGAACCGCGTTCATCGCTGACTCCTTCGGAAGCGGCGGACGTTGAACACCATGGCCGGGACCACCAGCAGCAGGAGCAGCACACCGAGCGCGCTGCCGAGCCCCTGGTTGTTGCCGCCGCCGAACGACACCAGCCACATCTGCGTCGCGAGCACGGTCGCGTCCTCCTGCACCGGCCCGGGCGCGATGATGTAGACGAGGTCGAACACCTTCATCACGTTGATCACCAGGGTGATGAAGACGACCGTCAGGACGGGCGCCAGCAACGGCACCGTGATCCGCCGGAAGATCTGCCACTCGTTCGCGCCGTCCATCCGGGCCGCCTCCAGCGTGTCCCGCGGCAGCGTCGCGAGGCCGGCGCCGATCAGCACCATGGAGAAGCCGGTCCAGATCCACAGGTACGCGCCGATGATCGCCGGTGTGACCAGCGCAGGGCCGAGCCAGGAGACGCCCTCGTAGGGCGGGGCGAAGTTGGACGACGGCAACTGCACCGCGTAGGAGCCGGGTTCGAGTCCCTCGAAGCGGAAGGAGCCGTCGGACGCGGTGGTGGCCGTGGCGACCGGCTTGCCGTCGCGCACTGCCTCGACCTTCATCTCCGGCAGTCCGCTCTCCTTCCGGTCGACCTTGCCCTGTTCCCCTCCCCCGCCGGGCGTGAAGTCCAGGTAGACCACGCCGCGCACCTCGTCGGGGGCGGCCTTCTGTCCCGCCGCCTCGTACGCGGGCTTGGTGCCGCCCGGCAGGTCGTCGGGCAGCACGCCGACCAGAGGGAGCGACACCGCGTTGCCCGGCGACACGCTCTGGCTCGTGCGGTACGACCCGTCCTTCTCCTTCGTCAGCCCCTGCCCGTCACGCCCCCGGGCCGTCGGGTAGGACGAGGAGCCCTCGAACGCGTCGTGGACGGAGACGACCGCCGCGTTGAGGACGCCCTTGTCGGGATCCTCGTCGTAGGCCAGCCGGAAGATGATGCCGGCGGCGAGGAAGGAGACCGCCATCGGCATGAAGAGGAGCAGCTTGAAGGCCGTGGCCCAGCGGACCTTCTCCACCAGCACGGCCAGGATCAGCCCGAGGCCGGTCAGCAGGGCCGGTGCGACGACGACCCAGATGGCCGTGTTGCGCACGGCGTTGAGGGTCGCCGGGTCGCTGAACATCTCGGCGTAGTTGTCGCCGCCGACGAACGTCGTCCCGGAGGCGTCGAAGAAGCTGCGGCCGATGCTGAACAGCACGGGGTAGACGACGAGCGCGCCGAGCAGCAGCAGCGCGGGCAGCACGAACAGCAGGGCGATGACCTTGCCGCGCCGGCGCAGTCGCCGCGTCCGGTCGGCGATCGCGCCGGGCGGCGGGGGACTCGTCTCTTTCACGAGGGTCGCTGTCATCGTGTATCAGTCCTGGTAGGCCTTGGCCGCCGCGGCCTCCAGCTTCGCCGCGGTGCCCTTCGGGTCGGACGGGTCGCGCAGGAAGTCCTGGAGGAGCTTCCACTCGCCGGTGCCCTTCGTGCCGCCGAAGGCCGCCGGGGCCTGGTCGGACATGTCGAAGCGGACCGAGTCCCCGGCCTGGACGAGGGACTCGGCGGTGGCACGGGTGACGTCGTCGCCGTACTTGGCGGGGTCGAGCTCCTTGTTCGGGGAGAGGAAGCCGCCCGCCTCGGCCCACACCGCCGCCGCCTCCGGCGTGGCCAGATACTCCGTGAGAGCCTGCGCGGCCTTCTGGTTCTTGCCGTCCTTCAGGACGGCGGCCGCGTCACCGCCGCTGACGACCGGCGCCTCACCGCCGCCGACCGCGGGGAACGGGAAGAAGTTGGCGTCCTTCCCGACGGTCTTGCCGAACTGGTCCTTGGCGACGCCGGCGACGAAGTCGCCCTCGTAGACCATGCCGGCCTCGGGCTCCGGCCCGAAGACCTTCTCCACGGAGCCGGGGAAGTCGGTGTTCAGGGCGCCCTTCTGGCCGCCCGCGATGAGCTGCTTGTCCTTGAAGAGCTTGCCGAGCATGGTGAGGGCGTCGACGACCGAGGTGTCCGTCCACTTCAGCTTGTGGGCGGCGAGGGCGTCGTACTTCTCGGGTCCGGCCTGGGAGAGGTAGACGTTCTCGAACCAGTCGGTGAGGGTCCAGCCGTCCTGTCCGGCGACGGAGAACGCGGCGAGCCCGGAGTCGGACACGGTCTGCCCGGCCTTCAGCATCTCGTCGTACGACTTCGGCGGCTTCACACCGGCCTGGGCGAGGGCGTCGGGGCTGTACCAGACGGTCGACTTGTGGGCGGCCTTGAAGTACAGGCCGTAGAGGGTGCCGTCGACGCTGCCGTAGTCCTTCCACACGGGGGCGTACCCCGCGTCCACGGACTGCTCGGTCTTCTTCGACAGCGGCTTCAGCCAGCCCTTGGCGGCGAACTGCTTGAGCACGCCGACCTGCGGGACCATCACGACGTCGGGGGCGTTGCCGCCCTCGATCTTGCTGCCGACGACGGTGGAGACGTTGTCGCCGGTGGACGTGAACTGCGTCTTGGCGCCGGTCTTCTCGGTGAAGGCGTCCAGCACCTTCTGGAAGTTCTTCTGCTCGGTTCCGGACCAGACGCCGGCCACGGTGACCGTCTGGCCGCTGAGCGCCTTGTCGCCGCCGCCGGCCGCGACGGGGCCGCCGCCGCAGGCGGTCGCGCCGAGCGCGAGAGTGAGCGCGGTGCAGCTGGTCAGCAGGGTGGTACGTCGTCGCATCATCGTTGATGTCCCTTCGGGGAGTTGACTTGCGGGGAGTTCAGGAACTGATCCACCAGGCGGCCGTGGAGCCGGGCAGTACCCCGGCGGGGCAGGGGCCGCTGGCCAGCAGTGGGGTGCCGGAGACCGGCGCGGGTGTGGGGGCCGTGCCGAAGTTGACGGCGCACACCAGGTCGTCGCCGCGGGAGAAGGCCAGGACGCCGGGCGGGGCGTCCAGCCAGCGCAGCGTGCCCTCGCCCAACTGGGGCAGGGTTCCGCGCAGTTGGAGGCCGTCGCGGTACAGGTGCCAGAAGGAGCGAGTGTCGGCGAGGGCGCGGTCGGTGGCGTACTCGGCGAAGTACTCCGGCTGCGGCAGCCACGGCTTGGCGCTCTCCGCGCCGGGGGTGAAGCCGAAGGGCGAGGCCTGCCCCGACCAGGGCAGCGGCACCCGGCAGCCGTCACGGATCCGGGCCCGGCTGCCGGTGCGGTGGAAGATCGGGTCGGTGAGCACGTCGTCGGGCAGGTCCACGACCTCGGGCAGGCCGAGCTCCTCGCCCTGGTAGATGTAGGCGGCGCCGGGCAGTGCCAGCATCAGCAGGGCGGCGGCGCGGGCGCGGGCGGCGCCGAGTCCGCTGCCCTCGGTGGCCGGTTCGCCGTAGCGGGTGACGGTGCGGACCTGGTCGTGGTTGTTGAGGACCCAGGTGACGGTCGAGCCGGTCCCGGCGATGTCCTGCATGGCCTCCGAGATCACCTTCTGGAAGGCGTCGGGGTCCCAGGGGGCGCTGAGCAGGTCGAAGAAGAAGGCCTGGTGGAGCTCGTCCGGGCGGACGTACCGGGCGTGCTCGCGGGCGGTCGGGACGGAGACCTCGCCGACGAGGAGGCGCTCGCAGTCGTCCCGCTCGGTGTACTCCTCGCATATGGAGCGCCAGCGCCGCCACACCTCGTGCACCTCGGGCTGGTTCCAGGCGAGCGGGTTGACCGAGTCGCGGGTGCGGGCGTCGGCCTCCGGGTCGTCGGAGTCGGGCAGCTCGGGGTGCTTGTAGAGGCCCGCGGCGACGTCGATGCGGAAACCGTCGACGCCCCGGTCCAGCCAGAAGCGCAGCACCCGGTCGAACTCGGCGGCGACCTCCGGGTCGCGCCAGTTCCAGTCGGGCTGCTCGGGCGTGAACATGTGCAGGTACCACTGGCCGGGCCGCCCGTCCGCCTCGGTCACCCGGCTCCACGCCGGGCCGCCGAACATCGCGTGCCAGTTGTTGGGCGGCTCGTCACCGTCCGGTCCGCGGCCGTCGGCGAAGTGGAAGCGGGCGCGGGCCTCGCTGCCGGGAGCCGCGGCGAGAGCCTCGCGAAACCAGGGGTGCTCGCTGGAGCAGTGGTTCGGGACGATGTCGAGCAGCACCTTGACGCCGAGCCGTCGCGCGGCGCCCACCAGCAGGTCGAACTCGGCGAGGTCGCCGAAGAGCGGGTCGACGTCGCAGTAGTCGGCCACGTCGTAGCCGTGGTCGTGCTGCGGCGAGGGATAGAAGGGGCTCAGCCAGATCCCGTCGACGCCGAGCTTCTTCAGGTACGGCAGCCCGGCCCGGACGCCGGCGAGATCGCCGACACCGTCGCCGGTGCTGTCGAGGAAGCTGCGGACGTAGACCTGATAGATCACTGCGTCACGCCACCAGTGGTGCCTGTTCAACCCATCGACCTGTCTCTGAGGAGGGCAGCGGTTATGCATGCATGTTAAGTAGGCGTGTCGAGAGGGTGTCAATGAAAAGGCGCAAGCTACTGAGGAGTTGATGTGGTGCGAATACGCACCAATCGGGCATTTCTCAGCCAGATGAGATGTCTGCGTTACCTAACAAGTAAGTAGAAGCGCTGGGGAGCGCTCAGCCGCGCGAGATGACGTCGAGCTCCCGCGCCAGACGGCGCACCGCCGCCGTCGGTGTCTCGTGCCCGGCCATCGCGTCGTGCACGACCGCCTGGACGACCAGGCTGACCTGGTCGTAGCGCGGGCTCTTGGGGCGCGGCGCGGCCGCGAGCACGCTCTCGCGCAGGGTCGGCAGATAGGGGAACCTGCGGATGAGCTGCGGGTCCTTGTAGAGATCGGCCCGTACGGGCGGCAGCGCGCCACGGGTGAGGACCTGGCGCTGGACGCCCTCACTGGTGAGGTACGCGAGCAGACGGGCGGCCGAGTCGGGATGCCGGGCGTGTGTGCTGACGGCCAGGTTGGAGCCGCCGAGGACACTCGTCCCCGGGCCGTCCCGTCCGGGCAGCGGCACGGCGCCGATCTTCCCGGCGACCCGGGAGCCCGGGGCGGAGGCGCTTACGTACGCGTACGGCCAGTTCCGCAGGAAGAGCAGCCGGCCGTCCTGGAAGGCCTGCTTGGACTCCTCTTCCTTGTAGGTCAGCGCCTCTTTCGGGATCCAGCCCTCCTGCACTCCGCGCGCCAGGAACCCGATGCCCTCGCGGGCCGCCGCCGAGTCGACGGTGACGCGCTCGCCCTCGTCGCCGAGGATCGAGCCGCCAGCCGAGTAGACGGCCTCGGCCGCGTTGACGGTGAGGCCCTCGTACGGCAGGAACTGCCCGGCGTAGCCGTCGAGGCCGTGCTTCGGGGCGATGGTCTTCGCGTACCGCTCCAGCTCCGCCCAGGTGCGCGGCGGGGCGACGCCCTCCTCGGCGAGGACGTCCTTGCGGTAGAGGAGCAGGCCGGCGTTGGTGACGTACGGGACGGCGTAGAGCTGTCCGTCGTAGGTCGCCGTGTCCACGACCGGCGGGAGGAAGGTCTTCAGCGGGAAGCGGTCGCGGGGCAGCGGCCTGATCCAGCCCGCGGCGGCGAACTCCGAGGTCCAGTTGACGTCGATGTTGAGCACGTCGAACCGGCTGCGGTCGCCGTCGCGCAGATCGGTGGCCATCTGCGCCTGGGTCTCGTCGGCCGAGTCGGGCAGCTCGACGAGGGTCACTCTCTCGCCCGGGTGCGTGCGGTTCCAGCCCTCCAGCAGGGGGCCGAGATAGCCGGTGAGGTCTCCGGCGGTGGCCAGGGTGAGCGGTCCACGACCCCTCTCCGGCGGCTCCCCCGCCTGCGCTCCGGCGGCGACATAACCGGTCAGGACCACGGCGAGAACGAGAAGGCCCCTACCCGCGGCATGGATCCACCGCATAGGTTCCTCCCTGTACACCGGCGACGGGCTCCCTTGCCCGGAATCAGAGGCCATGTATACCTGTTAGGTATGGGCGATACTAGGGTCTGGAGCACATTGACCGGACAGGAGGACTGCACGCGTGCGCCTGCACCTCCTGGCACTCCTCGCCCGCGGCCCCGCCCATGGCTACGAGCTCAAGCAGGACCTTGAGCAACTGCTGGGCTCCGCGTACCCTCAGCCGAATGTCGGCCAGATCTATGTGACCCTCGGCCGCCTCGAGAAGTCGGGACTGATCGAGGGCGAGGACGTGGCGCAGTCCAGCCGGCCCAATAAAAAGGTCTACCACCTCACCGACGCCGGGCGGGAGGCGCTGCGCGCCTGGTTCGAGGAGCCCGAGGACGAGCCGCGGGTACGGGACGACTTCTTCATGAAACTGGCGCTCGCTCCGCAGACCGGGCTCGCCGACCAGATCTCCCTGATCAACCACCAGCGGCGCCAGTATCTGAACACCATGCGGCAGCTGTCGAAGCTGGCCGCCGCCGAAGACCGCGACAACCGCATCGCGCATCTGCTGATAGAGGGTGCGATGCTGCACTTGCAGGCCGATCTCGACTGGCTGGAGCGGTGCCAGGAAGAGCTGGAGGAGCTGGAGTGAGCGACGACCGTCCCGCTCCTGTGCTGCGCGCCGAGGGGCTGGTGAAGACCCACCACGGCGAGGGCGCGCCCGCCCATGCCGTGCGCGGGGTCGACCTGTGCGTACGGCAGGGCGAGTTCGTGGCGATCACCGGCCCGTCCGGCGCCGGCAAGTCGACACTGCTGCATCTGCTCGGCGGGCTCCAGCGGCCGGACGCGGGCCACCTCTGGCTCGACGGCGAGTCCACCGACACCTACAGCGAGGCCCGCTGGGCGGTGGAGCGCAGGAAGCGGATCGGGATCGTCTTCCAGTTCTTCAACCTCGTGTCGAACCTGTCCGTCGCCGACAACGTGGAGCTGCCCGCCCTGCTCGCCGGAAGCTCGCCGAAGCAGGCGCGCACCGAGCGCGAGCAGCTGCTGGCCGAGCTGGGCCTGACGGGCAAGGAGCGCAGCATGCCGGGCGAGCTGTCCGGCGGTGAGCAGCAGCGGGTCGCCCTGGCCCGGGCCCTGGTCAACCATCCCCCGCTGCTGCTGGCCGACGAACCGGCCGGCAGCCTCGACAGCAAGGGCACCCGCGAGGTGATGCGGCTGCTGTCCCGCTTCCACCAGCGCGGCCAGACGATCCTGCTGGTCACCCATGACGCGCGGCTGGCGAGCGCCGCGGACCGGGTGATCAGCTTCTTCGACGGCCGGATCGCCGACGACGCGGAACTCGACGGCGGCACACCCCCGCGCCGGTCCGGCATCTCCGGTGTGCTGGAACTCAAGGACTGACATGCGGGTGTACGACGACTGCGCCACGAGTGGGCCGAGGGGCCGGGTGCCCGGCCGCCCGGCGTCCGGGCCGAGAGGCTGAGGCCCGTGCGAGCCACCCTGCGCTGGGCACACTCCGATCTGCGCACACACCGCGGCGAGGCGCTGTTCCTCGTCCTCGCCACCGCGGGCATCGTCGCCTCACTGCTGCTGGCCACGGCCCTGTTCGGGTACGCGACCAATCCCTGGCAGCGCGTCTTCACGCAGTCGCACGGCGCGCATGTGTGGCTGCACACCGACGCCGCCGCCGACACCGGGAAACTGGCCGGCCTGGACGGCGTCGACTCCGTCGCCGGGCCCTATCCCACCGCCGACACCACCGTCTCCTCACGGGGCAGCCGCGCCGCCGTGGAACTGCGCGGCACCCCGGAACGACCCTCCGTCGGCCGCCCGCCGATCGTCTCCGGCCACTGGCTCGACCCCGCGACGCCGAACGGCGTGGTCCTGGAGAGCCGCCTGGCCCGCGCCCTGCTGGCCGAGCCCGGCGACACCATCGGCGTGCCCGGCACCGCCCGCGAGCTGACCGTCGTGGGGGTCGCCGACAGTGCCGAGCCGCGCTACCGGCCCGGTGAGCAGCCGGGCCTGGTGTGGGCACTGCCGTCGGCCGTGCCGGATCCCGGCGGCCAGGCGATCGGGCTGCGGCTGACGGACCCGGGCGACACGTCCTACATCGTGCAGCGTGCCGTGACCGTGCTGGGGGCCGGGGCGATCGGCGAGGTGTCCACCTGGCAGCAGGCCCGCGCCGAGGCCCAGGGCGACAACCGGCTCCTCGGCCAGGTGCTGGGCCTGTTCGGGCTGGGCGCGCTGATCGCCGCCGGGCTCGCCGTGCACGGCGCGATCAGTACCCGTATCCGGGGCCACCTGCGCGATCTCTCCGTCCTGAAGGCGATCGGCTTCACCCCGGGCCAGGTGGTCCGCGTCTTCCTGCTCCAGCACCTCGCCTACGCCCTGCTGGGCGCCGTCGCCGCCGCAGCGCTCGCCGAGGCCCTGGGCAGCCGGATCCCCGGCCGGCTCGGGGACGCGGTCGGTGTGTGGCAGGGCCTTCCCGGGCACACCGTGGCGCTCGTCGTGGTCCCGGTGGGCGCGGTGCTGTTCATCGGCGCGACCACCGGCCTGGCCGCGTGGCGGGCGGGACAGGTGCCGCCGGTGCCGGTGCCGAGGCCCACGGCCCCGCTGGGCGGGCGTCTGTCCGGGGTGACGAACCGGAGCCGCGGGGTTCGGTCCGCCGACCGCGGAAGGCCGACCGCTGCCGCTTCGCCGGGCGGGCGGCCGGCGAGCGGCGTGCGCCGCCTCCTCAGGCTCCCGCCCGCGGCTCCACGGACCGGACAGCTCTCCGGCGCGGCCCGCCGGGCGCTCGGCCTGCGGATTCCGCCCGCGCTGGTGCTGGGCTGGCACAAGGCGTTCACCCGCCGCCCCCGCTCCCTCGCCACGGTCGCCCGCCTCACCCTGCCGCTGCTGCTGATCGTCGTGGCCATGAGCGCGTGGACCACCATCGACCGCTTCCACAGCGAGCCGGAGCAGATCGGCCTGCCCACCACGCTCAGCGTCCGCGCCGACAGCGGTCTGGGCGAACGGCAGACCCGCGCCCTCCTGGAGCGCGATCCGCAGGTCGCCGCCGCCTACCCCGGCGTCGAAACGGCCGCCCTGGTCCCGGGCCAGACGGCGACCATCGCCCTGCGCGGCCTCGGCACGCAGCAGGATCCCTACCCCTACACCCTCGCCGAGGGCCGAGCCGCCCGCGGCGCCGACGAGGCGGTGGCCGGGCAGGGGCTGCTCGACCTGCTGGACGTGCGCGTCGGCGACTGGGTCCGCATGACCGTCGGCGACCAGCCGCAGATCCTGCACATCGTGGGCCGCAGCATCGAGCCGGAGAACGCCGGCCGGGTCATCTCCACGTCCCTCGACACCCTCCGCGCGAACGACCCCGGGCTCCGCCCGACCCTCTACGAGCTGCGCCTCGACCCCGGCGCCGACCCGGGGGAGGTCGCGGACCGGCTCGCCACGGCCGGGCGCGGCCATCTGGACGTGCACACCGTGGCCAACCCCGCCGACGGGCTCTCCCCGTTGCGGGCCGTCGTCGCCGGGCTGATCGCCGTGCTCGCCCTCATCGGGCTCATCGAACTGCTGACCGCGATCGGCGGCGCCGTCCGCGAGGGCGAACGGGACCTGCTGGCGCTGAAGGCCATCGGCCTTTCCCCCCGCCAGATCACGGCGATCACGGTCACGGCCATCGGCTGCACGGCCCTGGCTGCCGTGCTCGCCGCCACCGCCCTGGGCCTGCCGCTCGCCCACTGGCTGATCGACGCCCAGGGCAGATCGAGCGGGATCGGCGCGGGGATCGCGCAGGGCCCGTCGGCCCTCCTCATGCTGCTGCTGGGGGCGGCGGCGGTGCTCTGTGCGGCCGCCCTGGCCGCCCTGCCCGCGGCCCGCGCGGCACGCCGCCGGCTCGCGGACACGCTGAGCGCGGTCGCCTGACCCCGTGGTCTGCTGCGGAACACCGTCACGCCGACTCCGATGATCACGGCGGGGTGCGCCGACCCGTTCACCGTCTGGACCAGCCCCAGCAGGGCGGCCACGCATGCGACGAACAGCACCAGCAGTTTGAGGGAGTTGAGCAGCGGCACCCGCAACTGCCGTACGGTGCCGCCGCGCCGCCAAGGGAAGAGCATCGCCCCGACCGTGCGCTCCCCGGAGCACTCGCCTTGATGATCGCCGGGGAGTCGACGAGAAGCGGACGGCGCGCCGCCGCCCGCCGTCCCGCCCGGCCCGGCTCCCCGCCGGGCTCGCCGTCACTGCCGGCCGCGCAGCTCCCGGTACGTGGCGACCAGGGCCTCGGTGGACGCGTCCAGGCCCTCGACCTCGGCGCCCTCGGTCAGCGCGGGCTCGACGCGCTTGGCGAGGACCTTGCCGAGCTCGACGCCCCACTGGTCGAAGGAGTCGATGTTCCACACCGCGCCCTGCACGAACACCTTGTGCTCGTAGAGGGCGACCAGCTGGCCGAGGACCGACGGCGTCAGCTCGGGCGCCAGGATCGTGGTCGTCGGGTGGTTGCCCCGGAACGTCTTGTGCGGCACCAGCTCCTCCGGCACGCCCTCGGCCCGCACCTCCTGCGGCGTCTTGCCGAAGGCGAGCGCCTGCGTCTGGGCGAAGAAGTTGGCCATCAGCAGATCGTGCTGCGCCTTGAGTTCCTCGCTCAGCTCGGCGACCGGCCGTGCGAAGCCGATGAAGTCCGCCGGGATCAGCTTCGTGCCCTGGTGGATGAGCTGGTAGTAGGCGTGCTGCCCGTTGGTGCCGGGCGTGCCCCACACCACCGGCCCCGTCTGCCACTGGACGGGACGGCCCTCGCGGTCCACCGACTTGCCGTTGGACTCCATGTCGAGCTGCTGGAGGTAGGCGGTGAACTTCGACAGATAGTGGCTGTAGGGCAGCACCGCGTGCGACTGCGCGTCATGGAAGTTGCCGTACCAGATGCCCAGCAGGCCCAGCAGCAGCGGCACATTGGATTCGGCGGGCGCGGTCCGGAAGTGCTCGTCGACGATCCGGAACCCCTCGAGCATCTCCCGGAAGCGGTCCGGCCCGATGGCGATCATCAGCGACAGACCGATCGCGGAGTCATACGAGTAGCGGCCGCCGACCCAGTCCCAGAACTCGAACATGTTGGCCGTGTCGATGCCGAACCCGGCGACCTTCTCGGCGTTCGTCGACAGGGCGACGAAGTGCTTGGCGACGGCGGCCTCGTCACCGAGCGCGGCCAGCAGCCAGCTTCGGGCGGACGTGGCGTTGGTGACCGTCTCGATGGTGGTGAAGGTCTTGGAGGCGACGACGAACAGCGTCTCCGCCGGGTCCAGGTCCCTGACCGCCTCGTGCAGGTCGGCACCGTCCACGTTCGACACGAAACGGAACGTCATCGAGCGGTCCGTGTAGGCGCGCAGCACCTCGTACGCCATCGCGGGGCCCAGGTCGGAGCCGCCGATGCCGATGTTGACGACATTACGGATGCGCTTGCCGGTGTGCCCGGTCCACTCCCCGGAGCGCACCCGGTCGGCGAAGCCGGCCATCCTGTCGAGCACGGTGTGCACACCCGGCACCACGTTCTCGCCGTCGACCTCGACGACCGCGTCCCGAGGCGCCCGCAGCGCGGTGTGCAGCACGGACCGGGCCTCGGTGGTGTTGATCTTCTCCCCGCGGAACATGGCGTCCCGGAGCCCGAAGACATCGGTGGTGGCGGCCAGTTCCCGCAGCAGTCGCAGGGTCAGGTCGGTGACGAGGTGCTTGGAGTAGTCGACGTACAGGTCACCGACCCGGAGGGCGTACGCGGTGCCGCGGCCGGGCTCGGCGGCGAACAGCTCGCGCAGCCGGACCTCGCCCAGCTCCTCGCGGTGCTTGGCCAGTGCCGTCCACTCGGGCGTCTGGTTGAGCCTGGTACGGCCGTCTGCGTTCATCTCGGACTTCAGCCTTCTTTCCTGTCCTGCCTGCGTACCTTGCCCCGCTGCCGGACCCAACCTAATTGATCAGCGCGTGGCATCGGTGGTCGTGGCACCGTCGTCCGGTTCAACAACAGATACGTTCGCGTTGAGCGTGGGTATCAGCGCGATGACGGCCAGGAGGAAGAAGGCGGCGGTGAGCAAGGGCGGGGTGTTCGGCCCCCAGGCGGTGGCGACGGCTCCGCCCAGCAGGGCGCCGACGGGTACTCCGGCGAAGGCCAGGGTGCGGAAGGCGGAGCTGACCCGGCCCAACAGCTCGGCGGGGCTGCGCTCCTGCATCAGGGTCGTCGTGTTGACGTTCCACACCATCCCCATGAACCCGAAGACGACCAGCATCCCCACCAGCACGGCCAGGCTGCGCACGGTGCCCATGACGACGAGGGCCGCGGTCTGCACCGATCCGGCGAGCAGCACCGCCCGCAGCCGGCCGAGCCGCGCCACCAGCCGGCCGTTCACCACTCCCCCGGCCAGGCTGCCCAGAGTGAAGGCGGTGCCCGCCGCCGCGTAGCCCGCGGGGCCCGCCTCCAGCCAGTCGGTGACGAGGACCACCAGCAGGGCGAGGAGGGTGCCCATGCCGATGTTGCACAGGGCCGAGGCGGCGCACAGGCTGCGCAGGGCGCGGTCGCGCCACAGGGTGCGCAGCCCCTCGGCGATCTCGCTGCGCAGGGTGCTGCCCGCCGGTCTCGGCTCGCGGTCGGTCTCGGCCGCGGCCGGCAGTGTGGCGATCAGCGCGGCGGCCACCAGGAAGGTCACCGCGTCGGCCGCGAAGGGCACGGCGGCCCCCGCCGCCAGCAGCAGCGGTACGACGGGTCCGCCCAGCAGGCCGCCCGCGATGCGCTGGCCGGTCATCAGCCGGGCGTTGGCGCTGCCCAGCGCGTCCCGGTCGACCAGGGCGGGCAGCAACGCGGTCGCGGCGTTGTCGAAGAGGGTCTGGAGGGTGGTGAGTGCCACGGCCAGCACGATGAGCAGGCCGATCGAGGCGTGACCGAGCGCGACGGCCACGGCGAAGGCGGCGACCAGCAGGCCCCGTAACGCGTCCGCCATCCACATGGCGCGCCGCTGGTCCACGCGGTCGGCGACCGCCCCGCCCAGCAGTCCGAAGACGATCCAGGGCAGATAGCCGCAGGCCGTGACGGAGGCGATGAGCAGCGGCTCGTCCGTCACTGTGACGGCCAGCAGGGGCAGCGCGGCCGTACGCAGCGCGTCGCCGAAGCTGGACAGCACGGCAGCGCTCCACAGCCGTCCGAAACCCCCGCGCCACGCGGGCGCGCGCACGCTCCCCACCTCGACCGTCGCCACTGTTCCCCCCTACGGTTCGCCCGATGAACAAACCGTAGAGGGCACCACTGACAACGGGTCCGCGAGCGGGCTCGGCGGGCCTCGGAAACCAGCTC
>NZ_JBSHKH010000177.1:0-13847 GCF_053643595.1 Streptomyces sp. NPDC055506
AACTCCTGACCTCCTGCATGCCATGCAGGCGCTCTACCAACTGAGCTATAGCCCCGTGTGACGTTTCCGCCGGGTTTCCCTGGCGGCGACGCCAACATTACTGGCCCATCGGGCCCAACACCAAATCGGTTTCGCCTTGCCTGAAATGACCGTTTTGTCGACCTCAGGCCGTGACGAACGAATAGAACCGCTTGAGTGTGCAGTGCTCCTCCAGAAGCCGGCCGTAGATCGGCTCGCCCTCCAACTCGCGGTACGTCTCGATCGGGTCGCCTTTTATGATCAGCGCCCGCGCGCACTCCTCGCACCAGTACTGGTAGTCGGGATTGATCGGTTCCATGTCACGGACGATCGGAGTCCCGCTGCCGCACCAGTCGCACTTCCGCCTGTGTGCACCCATCGATCAGCTCCAGCTGTGGCCGCAGGCCGTGCACACGTAGGAGATCCCGCCGTTGTCGCCGAGCATCTGGGCCACATGCCCGGAACCGCAGGAAGGGCAGCTGAGGCGGGTGGACATCTGACGTGTCAACGCTGCTCCGAGGAGGTGGTCGACCTCCTCGAGGATGCTCGCAGGCATCGCTACTCCTCCCGTCGGGCCGCGCTCCCTTCCGGCCGTTTGATTCTGCCACGGCCGGACCAATACGGTCAGCGACGCCTCAGCACCAGTCCGGACACGGCACGCGTCGTGACCGTAGAGGTATACGCCTCAGCAGGCCCGAGTGACTCAACCCGGGGCACGAAAAATCCCGCCCCCAGGACGGGAACGGGATCTTGACGTGGAGCTAAGGAGAATTGAACTCCTGACCTCCTGCATGCCATGCAGGCGCTCTACCAACTGAGCTATAGCCCCTCATGTTCCTTCCCCGCTGGCGGGGCGAACAAGAAGAACTTTAGCCTGCGACCTGCCGGAAAGTGAAATCCGAGGTCAGTCGTCGTCACCGAGCACCGGTTCGGGCAGGGTGCCGGCGTTGTGCTCCAGCAGGCGCCAGCCGCGGGCGCCTTCGCCGAGGACGGACCAGGAGCAGTTGGAGAGCCCGCCGAGGCTCTCCCAGTCGCGGGGGTCCAGGCCGAGGAGGCGGCCGATGGTGGTGCGGATCGTGCCGCCGTGGCTGACCACGACGAGCGTGCCGCCCTCGGGGAGCTTCTCGGCGTTCCGGAGCACCACGGGAGCGGCGCGGTCGGCGACCTCGGTCTCCAGTTCGCCTCCGCCTCGGCGCACCGGCTCGCCGCGTTTCCACGCGGCGTACTCGTCGCCGTACCGGCTGATGATCTCCTCGTGCGTCAGGCCCTGCCAGACGCCCGCGTAGGTCTCGCGCAGTGCCTCGTCGTGGGTCACGTCGAGGCCGGTGAGCGCGGCGAGCTCGGCTGCCGTGTTCGCGGCCCGCTTCAGGTCCGAGGCGACGATGGTGTCCGGCTTCAGGGCGACCAGCAGCCGGGCGGCCCGGCGAGCCTGGGCGAGGCCGGTCTCGGTGAGCTCGACGTCCGTGGTGCCCTGGAAGCGGCGCTCCACGTTCCACGCGGTCTGACCGTGCCGCCAGAGGATGACACGGCGTCCCCGGCCCGGCCTGCCGGCCTCGCTGAAGGTCACCGCCAGTCTCCGTCCAGCTCCGCGGCCTCCTCCGCCGCCTGCAGCTTGGCGTGCTCCTCGGCCTTGCCGCGGGTGGCCTTGGCGTCCTCGGGCAGCTCGAGCTCGGGGCAGTCCTTCCACAGCCGCTCCAGGGCGTAGAAGACGCGCTCCTCGCTGTGCTGGACGTGGACGACGATGTCGACGTAGTCGAGCAGGACCCAGCGGGCCTCGCGGTCGCCCTCGCGGCGCACCGGCTTGGCGCCGAGTTCCTTCTGCAGCCGCTCCTCGATCTCGTCGACGATCGACTTGACCTGGCGGTCGTTGGGAGCCGAGGCCAGCAGGAAGGCGTCCGTGATGGACAGCACGTCACTGACGTCGTAGGCGACGATGTCGTGCGCCAGCTTGTCGGCGGCCGCCTGGGCGGCGGTGATGATGAGCTCGTGAGAGCGGTCGGTCGCGGTCACTACAAGGCTTTCGATCGGCGGACACTTGCCACCAAGGGTCTCACGGACCGCAGCGGGCCCCCCACGTGATTACGGGGATCACGTGGGGGGCGGTCGCGCCTCCTGGCCCGGTTACGGCTTGTAGTCCTGGCCGAGGACCACGGCGACGTCGGCGTTCGCGGAGATCTTGCCCTTGGTGACGGAGCTCGCGGGCAGGCCCAGCGTCTTGGCGACCTCGGCGGCGTTCGCCTTGTCGCCGGCGTCGGCGTAGACGACCTCGGACGTGGCCTGGGCGCCGGCCGTGCCGCCCTCCAGGAAGGTGAAGCCGCCGTTGAGGAGCACGACACGGGCCTTCTCCGTGTTGTCCTTCACACCGGTGGCGTTCCGGACGGAGACGCTGACGGCGGCGTCCTTGTCGGGGCTCTTGGCGGTGCCGCCGAGGACGTTCCTGACGACGCTCGCGCTGGCCTGGGCGCTGAGCGTGCCGTCGGTCTGGACGGGCAGCAGGTCCGTCTTGAAGTCGCCGCCCTTGGCGAGGTCGGAGAGCCCGGCGAGGAAGGACCCGAGGTCCTTGTCGGTCAGGGACGGGTCCAGGATCTGCGCCAGGGTCTGGATCGTGGTCGTCGCGGCCTGCGGATCGGAGGACACCTTGCGCAGGACGCCCTGCATGACCTGCCCGAAGCGCTCCAGCTGGGCGTTCTGGGCCTCGCCGGGGGCGCGGTAGGTGGCGTAGGCGACGGCCATCTTGCCGCTGAGGGTCTGGTCCTGGCCCTTGTTGACCAGGGGGGCCGTGCCCTTCTTCTTGGCGGCGGGGTCGGGGACGTCGGTGTCGGTGTCGACGTCGACGTTGCCCACGAGGTCGACGAGGTTCTGCAGATAGGGGGTGTCCAGGCGCCAGGTGCCCTGGATGTCGGTGCCGAGGGCCGAGTCGAGCGCGTCGCGGGTGCCGTCGGAGCCGTCGTCCTCGACCGACTTGGCGAGCGTCGTCGTGGTGCCGTCGTCGCTGGTCAGAGCCAGGGAGTTGGGCACGAGGACGGAGGTGCCCCGCTTGGTGGTGGTGTTGTCGACGAGGAGGGCCGTGGAGGTGCCGCCGCCCTTGGTGTCGTGCAGGTGGACGACGATCACGTCGCGCTTCTGGGCGCCCGCCGCCGTGGCGCTGCCCGTCGTGGAGTCGTCGGACGACAGGCCGGGCAGCTTCCCCGCGTACGCCAGGTATCCGACGCCGCCGGCCGCGGCGAGCGCGAGGACGACGACCAGGGCGACGATCCGGCTGCGGGCGCGGCGCCGGGCCTCCTCGCGGCGCTCGGTGCGGTTCTCGGTGAACTTCAGCCAGTCGATGACGTCTTCGGAGTTGCCGTCGGGCTCCTCGACGAAGGCGAACTGCTCGGTGTGGTACTCCGGTTCCGGCCGGCCGGGGGCCTCCTCGTCGGCCGGGCCCGCCTGCTGCGGGATGTGCGCGGTCTGCTCGGCGACGCGGGGCTGCCGGTCCGTACCGGCACCGGCCGTGTGCCGGCCGTAGGGATCCTGGGGCGCGGGGCCGCCCTGGTGGGTGCCGGTGGCGTACGGGTCGTACGAGCCGTAGGAGGGGTCCGGCTGCTGCGGGCCGGTCCCGTAGTCGTACGACGGGGGCTGCTGCCCTGCCGTCGCGTACGGGTCGTAGCCGTAACCCTGCTGCTGTCCCTGCTGCCCTTGGTGCCCCGGCTGGGCATACGGGTCGTAGGTCTGTGTCTGTTGCGCCGGGACCTGGCGGTAGACAGGTTGGCCGTACTCGTCGTAGCCGACGAGTTCGTACTGGTCGGCGCCGTAGCCTGCGGCCCCCGCGTCGTATCGGTCGTTCACCGGTGCCCCTCTCGGCTCACTCGCCGCGGTACAGCTCGCGCTTGTCGATATAGCGCACGACTCCGTCCGGCACCAGATACCAGATCGGGTCGCCCTTGGCGACTCTCGCACGGCAGTCGGTGGAGGAGATGGCGAGGGCGGGGACCTCGACGAGGGAGACGCCGCCCTCCGGGAGTCCGGGGTCGTTCAGATGGTGGCCCGGGCGGGTGACCCCGATGAAGTGCGCGAGGGAGATCAGCTCCTCGCTGTCCCGCCAGGTGAGGATCTGGGCGAGCGCGTCCGCGCCGGTGATGAAGAAGAGGTCCGTGTCCGGATTGAGCGCGCGCAGGTCACGCAGGGTGTCCACGGTGTAGGTGGCACCGCCGCGGTCGATGTCGATGCGGCTCACGGAGAACTGCGGGTTCTCGGCGGTCGCGATGACCGTCATCAGATAGCGGTCCTCGGCCGGGGAGACGCTGCGGTGGCTCTTCTGCCAGGGCTGGCCGGTCGGGACGAAGACCACCTCGTCGAGGTGGAACGCCGCGGCGACCTCGCTGGCCGCGACCAGGTGCCCGTGGTGGATCGGGTCGAAGGTGCCGCCCATGACGCCGAGGCGGCGCTTGCCCGGCCGCGTGGGGCCGTCTCCCGGGCCGTCGGCGCCGCGTGGCTCCGAGGCGGCACGACGGGGCTCCGTGGGCTCCGTGGCGGCACGGCGGGGCTCCGAGTGTCGCTCGGTGCCGCTCGCCGTGTCCTGTGCCGGGTCGTGCGGCGTCTCGTTCGCCGGACCGGTAGGCATGTCCTGCTCTCCCATGCGTGCAGACCCTACCGGCCCTGCCTGAGGGCTCCGGCCGCCCCCGTGATCCCCGGGATGCCCCGCGCGGGGCATCCGTGCGGGCTCAGCGGTCGCGGTTGAAGCGGGTGGTGATCCACAGCAGGAGCAGCAGGATGAAGAGGGCGGCGCCACCGGTGATGTACGGGCTGAGGCTCTCGTGGTTTCCGCCGTGCTCCTCGCCCTCGGCGGCGAGGGTGACCAACTGGGCAGCGGTGCTGTGGAAGCTCATCTTCGGCAGGACCTATCGCGTGTGGGCGGCATAAAAGACGTCGGCTCATCGTAAGCGGGCGCCCCGCGCGCGATCACCCCGACTCCGCATGTTCGCGACGCGGAGGCGGCGCGTGCCGTCGCCGGACCCGGTCCCGGGGGCCCGGCGGGGAACCTTCCCGGTGCCTCAGTCGTCCTTCCGTCTGTAGCCACGCAGCAGGAACCACGCGGTCAGCACACAGCCCAGGATCATCACGACGAGGACGATCCGGAGCATCCCCGGTCCCTGCCGCTCGGCGGCGCTCGCGGCCTCGGTGAGCCAGGCGGACGCGGGGTGGTGCTCCATGACGGTGGTTCCCTTCGCCGGACTGCCCGACCACCGTAACTCCGCCTAGGCTGGGCTCTGCCTCGGGGAAGCAAAAGGCCGCACAAGGGGCCGCAAAGGTCACACAGACGCATGGGGGAAGACATGTCCGACGGCCACGAGCACAGCGGGCACGAGCACGTGCCCAGCAGGCAGCGCAGGCGCTTCCCCGGAATCTCCTCGCGTACGTACGAGCACCCGGCCGACCGCTCCGCCCTGGTGGCGCTGCGCAAGCTGAGCGGTTTCGACACGGTGTTCAAGGCGCTCAGCGGTCTGCTGCCCGAGCGCAGTCTCCGGCTGCTGTTCCTGTCCGACTCGGTGCGGGTCTCGGACCAGCAGTTCGCCCATCTGAACGTGATGCTGAGGGACGCCTGCTACATCCTGGACCTGGAGAAGGTCCCGCCGATGTACGTCAACCAGGACCCGGTCCCGAACGCGATGTGCATCGGCCTGGACGAGCCGATCATCGTCGTCACGACCGGGCTCGTCGAGCTGCTCGACGAAGAGGAGATGCGGGCGGTCGTCGGGCACGAGGTGGGGCACGCGCTGTCCGGCCACTCGGTCTACCGGACGATCCTGCTGTTCCTGACCAGCCTCGCCGTCCGGGTCGCCTGGATCCCGCTGGGCAACCTCGCGATCATGGCGATCGTGACCGGGCTGCGGGAGTGGTTCCGCAAGTCGGAGCTGTCGGCGGACCGGGCCGGGCTGCTGGTCGGGCAGGATCTGACGGCCTCCATGCGGGGTCTGATGAAGATCGCGGGCGGTAACCACCTGCACGAGATGAACGTGGACGCGTTCCTCGCGCAGGCCGAGGAGTACGAGGCCGGGGGCGACCTGCGGGACTCCGTGCTGAAGATCCTGAACGTGCTGCCCCGCTCCCACCCCTTCACCACCGTGCGCGCGGCCGAGCTGAAGAAGTGGGCCGAGTCGCGGGACTACCAGCGGATCATGGACGGCCACTACCCGCGGCGCGACGAGGACAAGGACACCTCGGTCAGGGACTCCTGGCGGGACTCGGCGAACCACTACTCGACCCATGTGAAGAGCTCCAAGGACCCGCTGATGAAGCTGGTCACGGACCTCGCCGGCGGCGCCGGTGACCTGGGCGACCGTGTCCGCCGCGGCTTCGGCGGGTTCACGAACCCGTCCCCGAGGCCGCCGCAGGGCCCTCAGGCACCGGGTACGTCGGACTCGTCGGACTCCCCGGGGGACGACGGGCCGCCGCGCGACAACGGCTGAGGGCCCGAGCCCCCTCTCACACCTTCGGCTGGGCGCTCGTCGCCAAGGACCCGCACAGGGCCGTCGCACTGCCCGTGGCATAGGGGTCCGTGCCGGCGGGGCCGCCCTCCTTGGCCGTCTGGCCGGACAGGAGGGGGCGGAGGTGGTTCGTGGAGTCCTCGGCGCAGGAGAGCGGTCCGGCCTGGACGTAGGAGACGACGAGCTGGCCCTGGTGCAGGCGCAGGTCGTCGCGGTCGAAGCGGAAGTGCAGCTCGCGCCGGACGGTGAACAGGGACACCTCGGCCTTGTCGTCGGCCCCGGCCGGGCGCAGCGCGTACACGAACGTGTGGTCGGCGGTGACCTCGAGCGTGGAGGAGTCGGCTTCGGCGGCTTGCAGTGTGCCCTGGACCCGCACCTTGCGGTCGGCCAGCTCCGCCCGGGTGGGGTCGAAGCGGACGAGCCAGCCGGTGGGCGCGTGGCGTCCGTCCGCGGTGGGGCGGGAGAAGCTCTGGTCGAACTGGCCCAGTTGATCGGCGTCGAGCAGGACGCGGACCGCGCGGACCTCACCGCCCGTGAGCACGTCCGGGTCGAGGGACGACCGGACGATGTAGTCCTTGGCGGTGGACAGGGCGGAGACGACCTGGCTGTCCGAGAAGTGCGCGGTGCGCCGCGAGGCGGGCAGCGGCACGCCCTCCGCGCCGGTCTTGAACTGTGCGGCGGGGCTGTGCTCGTACAGATATTCCGAGTCGGCCGTGCCGGGCACCTTGCCCTCGGGGGAGAGCGGGATGACGGTCATCCGCAGGGGCTCGGCGGGCTCCTGGGCGGCGGGGGTCTGGTAGGGGTGCCGTACACCCATGTAGATCGCCGTGCCGAAGGCGATGGCGATCAGCAGGACCAGGACCAGTGCCTGCCGGGACAGGCCCCGGCGCAGGGGCGGGCGGCGGCGCACGGCGGGCGCGTGGTCGGCGATGCGCTCCTCGGCGGAGAATTCCTGGAGCCGGGCAGCACGAATGAACGATTCGTCGAAGACGACGGATCGGTACTCGTCCTCTCCACCTCCGGGAGCGCCCTCCGGGGGCCCCTCAGGTGGGTCGCCAGGCCCGCCCATATCTTCAGGGTAGGTCTCCGGAAGGTCAGGTAAACGCCCCGCTCCATGACAAGTTCTGACAGGTTCTCACCAGGACAGGCGGGTTCCGGTCAGGGGGTGCGGGGGATCACCGAGACGGCCGGACCGGTGTAGTCGGCGGACGCCGAGGGGGTCGCGCCACCGCTCTGTTCAAGACCGGTCGAGGTGGGCGCCGGCAGGGGCTCCTGGCGGTTCGAGGAGGCGCCCCGGTAGACCGCCGTGAAGGCCAGCGCGACCATGCCGATGCCCATCACGAGGGCGAGCAGCCAGGCGACGGGGCGGTGCCAGCGGACCTGCTTGCCGTACGGGCCCGTGCCGCCGTAGTGGTCCTCGAGGATGTCGGGGTCGTCGAGCTCGTCGAGGTCGGGATCATGGCCGAAATCGCCGTGTCCCTCGGGGCCGTACCCGTCGTCGTAGCGCTCGCCTCTGGTGTGGGTGCGGCGCGCCTCCGCTTCGGAGGCCTCGGCTCTCGCCTGTGCGGCGGCCAGGAGGCGCTCCACAGCGGTCGGCTCGTGCACCACGGCCGCGCGTACGAAGGCCTCGTCGAAGACCACGGAGGCGAACTCTTCGTCCGACACCCCGCGGTCGTGGTCGTCGTCGGGCTCCCAGCCGTCGGGAAACGGCGTGCCCCCCACGTCCTCCGGCACGGATCCAGAGTAGACCTGGGGGGTCAATTTGGGCAGACGGTATGGAAATTCATCCGCCGGTTGAGACGGCGTTCACGGGGCTCCGCACGGCGCACGCCCGCCCGGTCCGCCCCTGCCGCACGCATATGCGCCGCTTCACATACCCACGCGGCGGGCGCTCAGCGGCGCACGTGCCCGTCCCCGGTCACGATGTACTTCGTGCTGGTCAGCTCCGGCAGGCCCATCGGGCCGCGGGCGTGCAGCTTCTGCGTGGAGATGCCGATCTCCGCGCCGAAGCCGAACTGGCCGCCGTCGGTGAAGCGGGTGGAGGTGTTCACGGCGACGGTGGTCGAGTCGACCAGCTGGGTGAAGCGGCGGGCGGCCTGCTGGGAGGTCGTGACGATGGCCTCGGTGTGGCCGGAGGTCCACAGCCGGATGTGTTCGACGGCCTTGTCCAGGGAGTCCACGACGGCCGCGGCGATGTCGTACGACAGGTACTCGGTCTCCCAGTCCTCGGCCGTCGCCTCGACGACGGTCGCCTTGGAGTCCTTGGCGTAGGCCTGCACGCGCTCGTCGGCGTGCACGGTCACCCCGGCGCCGGCGAGGGCCTCCAGGGCGCGGGGCAGGAACTCGGCGGCGATGTCCTGGTGGACCAGGAGGGTCTCGGCGGCGTTGCAGACGCCGACCCGCTGGGCCTTGGAGTTGATCAGGATGTCGACGGCCATGTCGAGGTCGGCGGCGGCGTCGACGTAGACGTGGCAGTTGCCGGTGCCGGTCTCGATGACCGGGACGGTCGACTCCTGGACGACCGTGTTGATCAGGGAGGCGCCGCCGCGCGGGATGAGCACGTCGACCAGGCCGCGGGCGCGCATCAGCTCGCGCACGCTGTCGCGGCTCTCGCCGGGGACGAGCTGGATGGCGTCGGCGGGCAGCCCGGCCCCGCCCACGGCGTCGCGCAGGACGCGCACGAGGGCGGTGTTCGACTGGTAGGCCGAGGAGGAGCCGCGCAGCAGGACCGCGTTGCCGGACTTCAGGCAGAGGGCGGCGGCGTCGACGGTGACGTTCGGCCGACCCTCGTAGATGATCCCGACGACGCCGAGCGGCACGCGGACCTGGCGCAGGTCGATGCCGTTGGGCAGCGTGGAGCCGCGGACGACCTCGCCGACCGGGTCGGGCAGCGCGGCGACGTCACGCACGTCGGAGGCGATGGCGCGGACCCGCTCCGGGGTGAGGGTGAGCCGGTCGATCATGCCCTCGCTGATGCCGGCCTCGCGGGCCTTGGCGACGTCCTTGGCGTTGGCCTCGACGATCTCGCTCGTACGGACCTCCAGCGCGTCCGCGATGGCGAGCAGCGCGTCGTCCTTGTCGGCCCGCGGCAGCGGCGCGAGGCTCGCGGCGGCGGCCTTGGCGCGGTAGGCGGCCTCGGTGACCGGGGACATCGAGTCGTACGGCGAAAGCGTGGTCATGAGGGAAGCGTAGTGCGCCTGGCGGATCCGTTCATCGTTCGTTTCACACCCCGAGACACCGCTGAGACACCCCCGAGACGCCCCGCCGGACCGGGTCAGAACGGGTGAACTCCGACCGGGGACGCCGGGGGCGGTCCGTACCCCTCGGCGATGCGCTGGTGGTAGGTCGCGCGGTCGATGACCTCCAGGCCGACGATCTCCCAGGGCGGCAGCCCGGCGGTCTGCCGGTGCTCGCCCCACAGGCGCAGGGCGACGGCGGCCGCGTCGTGCAGGTCGCGGGCCTCCTCCCAGTAGCGGATCTCCGCGTGGTCGACCGCGTAGCGGCTGGTCAGGAGGAAGGGGTGGTCGTGGGCGAGCTGTTCCAGGGCGCGCCGGACCTCGGTGAGCGGGGCCTCTCGGCCGGAGACGCTGAGGGTGACGTGCCACAGGCGCGGGATGTCCCCGGGTTCCTCGCCCTGGAACCGGTCCCCGGCCGCCACACTGGTGAGGGCGCGCTCGTCACCGGCCGCGCGGGAGCCGGCACCACCACGGGACGCCGTGGCCCCAGGGCGCACTCGTCTCACGACGGCCTCCTTTGCACAGTGGTGCTCCTGCGGAATATTGCCCTGGGACAAAGTTCAGCAGGCCGCAAGGGATCGCGTGGCGATTTTGCGGAACGTCCACCACCGGGGGCGGATGTTTCGGCCCATTACGGGTGGAGGATCACCAGGTCGTCCCTGTGTACGACCTCGCGTTCGTACGCGGGCCCGAGTTCGCGGGCCAGTTCGCGGGTCGAGCGGCCGATCAGCCGGGGGATCTCCTTGGCGTCGAAATTGACCAGCCCGCGGGCCACCGCCCGTCCCGTGCCGTCCCTCAGCTCGACCGGGTCGCCGGCGCTGAACTCGCCCTCGACGGCGGCGATCCCGGCAGGCAGCAGCGACTTACGGCGGTCCACGACGGCCTGGACGGCACCGTCGTCCAGGGTCAGCGCGCCCTGCGGGGTGGAGGCGTGCTGGAGCCACAGCAGCCGGTCGGCGGAGCGCTTGCCGGTGGGGTGGAAGAAGGTGCCGGTGTCCTGGCCGGTCAGGGCGTCGGCCGCGTGGATGGCGCTGGTGAGCACGACGGGGACACCGGCGCCGGTCGCGATCCGGGCGGCCTCGACCTTGGTGACCATGCCACCGGTGCCGACGCCGGCCTTGCCGGCGCTGCCGATCTCGACGTGCGCGAGGTCGGACGGCTCGCGCACCTCGGCGACGCGGGAGGTGCCGGGCCTCGCCGGGTCACCGTCGTAGACGCCGTCCACGTCGGACAGCAGGACCAGCAGGTCGGCGTGGACGAGGTGGGCGACCAGGGCGGCGAGGCGGTCGTTGTCGCCGAAGCGGATCTCGTCCGTGGCGACGGTGTCGTTCTCGTTGACGATCGGGAAGGCGCCCATCGCGAGCAGCTTGTCGAGGGTGCGCGAGGCGTTGCGGTGGTGGGCGCGGCGGCTCATGTCGTCAGAGGTCAGCAGCACCTGGCCGACGCGGACGCCGTAGCGGGCGAAGGAGGCGGTGTAACGGGCGACGAGCAGGCCCTGGCCGACGCTGGCGGCGGCCTGCTGCCGGGCCAGGTCCTTGGGGCGGCGGCGCAGGCCCAGCGGGGCGAGGCCCGCGGCGATGGCGCCGGAGGAGACCAGCACGATCTCGCGCTCCCCGCCGCTGCGCACCTTGGCGAGCACGTCGACCAGCGCGTCCACGCGGTCCGCGTCCAGGCCGCCCGAGGCGGTGGTCAGCGAGGAGGAACCGACCTTGACGACGATTCTGCGGGCCTCGCCCACGGCCTGCCTTGCCCCTGCCACGTCCCCGTCCGCCCCTCGCGTCGATTCGGTCCCTCACCAGGAAATCTACGGGACGGCGAGGCATGCCGCGGCGCCGGTCCACGCTACGGACGGTGCCGCCCGCGTCACGGACGACGCTCGAGCGCGTTTCTGTCCCACCCGAAGACAGGAACGCGATCTTCCGCTACGGTCCGACGACACATCGGGCCGACAGGCCCTCTACGCTCCGGCGACACGCGCGTGTCGTCAGGAGGTCGCCGCGCGTTAACCCGGACGGCCGACCTGCGCCGACACCCGACGCTCCTGGAGTGACCGCAGTGCCCCTACCTCTCCCCCGTCCACCGGCCCTGCTGAAGGGGCTGGTCACCGTCGTCCTGGCCGCCGCGTTCGCCGCTCAGGCGGTCGCGGCGCTGCTGCCCCACGTACCGCTGCTGCTCGCCGCGACCGCCGTCTCCCTGGCGACCGAGGGCGTCCTGTACCGGTGGCAGCGCGGGGTGCTCTCGCTGTTCGCCAAGTCGCACGCGGACATCACCGTGCGGCACGTCCTGCGCGATCTGCTGCTGGTCGTGGCCCTGCTGCGGATCGGCGAGCAGGACCGGGAGACGGCTTACGCCCCGCTGGTGGCCGGGCTGCTCGCCTTCTATGTGCTGCACTGCGCGATCCAGGCGGTCTCCGTACTGGTGCGCCGTACCCGCACCCTGCCGGTGGTGACCCGGAACATCGACGCCTCGGCGCTGCGGCTGTCCCCGGCCCCGGCCCTGCTGCTGCGCCGCCCCGGCCACCGGCTGCTGGTGTTCGGCCTGCCCGCGACGGCCGGGCTGCTGGCCGCAGCGCCGGGTGACGAGCCGGTGTACGCGGCGGCGGGCATCGGGCTCTCCCTCCTCCTCGCCCTGACCGGCCTCGGCGCGCTGCTGTTCCGGCTGCTGCCGAGCCGTCGGCCCGCCGGTGAGCAGGAGGTGCTCGAGTGGTTCGACGCGTGGCTGGCCGAGTACCGGCCGACCGTCGGCCTGTACTTCTCCGGCGGCGCCGCCTCGGCCTACCAGGCGAACATGTGGCTGGAGCCGCTCGCGCGGGTGGACGGCAGGCCGGTCATCGTGCTGCGTGAGCGGTTCATGGTGCAGAAGCTCGCGGCGACGGACATCCCGGTCGTCTGCCTGCCGAAGGTGTCGACGCTGATGCGGCTGGAGCACTCCACGCTGCAGGTGCTGATCCACCCGTCGAACTCCGGCAAGACCTCCCAGGTGCTGCGCATCCCCACGATCAAGCACACCTTCGTCAACCACGGCGAGAGCGACAAGCTGTCCTCGTGCAACCCGTACGCGAAGGCCTACGACGAGGTGTGGGTGGCCGGTCCCGCGGCGCGCGAGCGGTACGCGCTGGCCGAGGTGGGTGTCGAGGACAAGGACGTGGTGGAGACCGGCCGCCCGCAACTGGACGCCGTACGGCCGTACGCGGGCCCGCCGACGGGAGCATGGACCACCGTGCTGTACGCGCCGACCTGGGAAGGCTGGGACGGCAACCCCGGCAACACCTCGGTGATCGCGGCCGGGGAGAACCTGGTGCGGGCGCTGCTCGCCGACCCGGGCGTGCGGCTGCTGTACAAGCCGCATCCGCTGACGGGGTCGGTGGACCCGCGCGCGGGCGCGGCCGATCTGCGGATCCGGGAGCTGATCCGGGCGGCGAACCGGGAGCGGACGGGGACACGCCCCCCGGGCGACGCCGAGCTCGACCGTCTCACCAGGGAGTTGGACCGCCTCACCACGACCGACTTCCGTGCCGGGGCCGACACCGTGGAGCGCATGCGGGTGCAGTCGGCGCCGGAGCCGGGCCGGGCCGAGGCGGTGGCGCGGGCGACGGCGGCCTGGGAGGAGGCGTACTGGGCCTCGCTGCCGGAGGGCGAGCACCAGATCATCACGGACGTCCGGCCCGCGCTGTACTCCTGCTTCGATGTGGCCGACCTGCTGGTCAGTGATGTGTCCAGCGTGATCAGCGATTTCCTGGCGAGCGAGAAGCCGTACGCGGTGGCGAACACCAGCGGGCTGAGCGAGGACGCGTTCCGTACGGCGTTCCCGACGGTGGTGGCGGCGACGGTGCTGTCGCCGGACGCGGACGGGGTGCCTGCCCTGCTGGAGGCGGTCCGGCACCCGGAGAAGGACGAACTGGCCGAGGCGCGCGCCGCGTTGAAGCTGCGTCTGCTGGGCCCGGCCGAGCCGTCGTCGCAGGAGCGCTTCAACGCGGCCGTGCGGGAGCTGTGCCGGTCGGCCGGGGAACACCGGGCCCGGGTGGCGGAACGGCTGACGGCACTGCCCAGCCAGCGCACCGGGACAGCGGTCCCGACCGCGCCCCGCTGAGCGGCGACGGCAACGGACGAGAGGTGAACGCGGGGGC
>NZ_JBSHKH010000178.1:0-13398 GCF_053643595.1 Streptomyces sp. NPDC055506
CTTGGGCTGGGGTGACTGCGCCTGGACGAGTTCCGCCGCCTCCGCCTCCGTCTCCACGGACGGCGGCGAGCCCGCCAGGGGCTTGTTGGCGGTCTCCCGCATGCACAGCACGGCGATGACGCCGATGACGGCGGCGCCCGTGGCGTAGTACGCCGGCATCAGCGTCGAGTCGAAGGCGCTGATCAGCGCGGTGATCACCAGAGGCGTCGTGCCGCCGAAGAGCGAGGTGGCCAGGTTGTAGGCGACCGAGAGGGACCCGTAGCGGACGTGGGTGGGAAATATCGCCGGGAGCGCCGCCGACATCGTGCCGAGCATCGTCACCAGGGACAGCCCCAACAGCAGCAGACCCAGGGCGATGAGGACGACACTGCCCTGCCGGATGAGCCAGAAGGACGGCAGCGAGAGGAAGAGAAAGCCGAGCATCCCCGTCATCAGCAGCGGCTTGCGCCCGAAGCGGTCCGACAGCCGACCGACGTAGTTGATGACGCACATCTGCAGGACCATCACTATGAGCAGGATCAGCAGCCCGTGATTGGTGCCGTAGCCCAGCTCGTCGGACAGGTACGTCGGCATGTACGACAGCAGCATGTAGTCGTTGATGTTGTACGCCGCGACGAGCGCGAGGCACAGCAGCAGCGGCCGCCAGTACCGGGTGAAGATCCTGCCGAGGTCACCGGTGGCCGAGGTCTCCACGGAGTCGGCGGCCTCGCTCGCCTTGACCTGGCCGCCCTCCAGCTTCTGGAAGGCGGGCGTCTCGTCCAGCTTGAGCCGCAGATAGAGGCCGATGAACCCGAGCGGCGCCGCGACCAGGAAGGGGATGCGCCAGCCCCACGCCAGCATCTCGTCCGCGCTGAGCACGCTGTTGAGGATGACGACGAGGCCGGAGGCCCCGACGTAGCCGCCGAGCGTGCCCAGCTCCAGGAAGCTGCCGAAGAAGCCGCGCCTCTTGTCGGGCGCGTACTCCGCGATGAACGTCGAGGCGCCCCCGTACTCCCCGCCGGTCGAGAAGCCCTGCACCAGCCGGAAGAAGATCAGCAGGGCCGGGGCCCACATGCCGATGACGTCGTGCGAGGGGACGAGACCGATGGCGAAGGTCCCCACCGCCATCATGATCATGGTGAGGGAGAGGATGCGCTTGCGGCCGACCTTGTCGCCCAGCGGCCCGAACACCATGCCGCCGAGCGGACGCACCAGGAAGGCCACCGCGAACGTCGCGAAGGAGCTGAGCAGCTGGGCCGTGTCGTTCCCGGACGGGAAGAAGACCTTCCCGATGGTCACGGCCAGATAGCTGTAGATCCCGAAGTCGTACCACTCCATCGCGTTGCCGAGGGCGGCGGCCTTCGTGGCGCGCTTGACGGCCGCGTCGTCGGTCACGGTGATGTCGCTGCGGCGCAGCTTCGGGTGGCGTCGTTTCTCGATCGCGCGGAACAGAACCCGGTGTCGTCTCACAGCCGCGGGATCCACCGACTCGTCATTGTCGGGCGCCGCCATTACGTCGTTCCTTTCGCCGGTCGTTTTCCCAAGCACAACGCCTGCACAGTTCTCGCGCGCTCAAACGCTCGTCCACGTCACAGACGATCTTCCCGGCGTCCGGCCGATTCCGCTTGCGGGCCGCGGCGTGTGCCCGTCCCCTGGTGGGGGAACGTGATTCCTCCGGGGTGAAGGCGGGGCCCCGGTCGAGAGGAGCCCAGGTGACAGCGTCGGCCGAGGAGGCTGCCGGGTACGAGCCGGATCCGCGCCGGTGGCGGGCCCTGTGGGTCACGCTGGTGGCCGGCTTCATGAGCCTGCTGGACGTCTCGATCGTGGTGGTCGCCCTGCCCTCCGTCCAGCGCGGCCTGCACGCCTCTCCCGCGCAGGTGCAGTGGGTGGTGTCCGGATACGCCCTCGCCTTCGCTCTCGCACTCGTCACCGCCGGCCGCCTCGGTGACGCGCTGGACCGCCGCCGCATCTTCCTGCTCGCCCTCAGCGGCTTCGTGGTCTTCAGCGCGGCCTGCGGAGCGGCCCCCAGCATCACGCTGCTGATCGCGGCCCGGCTCGCCCAGGGCCTGGCCGCCGGTTTCATGGCGCCCCAGAACTCCGCGCTCATCCAGCAGATGTTCCGCGGCGCCGAACGCGGTCGCGCCTTCGGATTCTTCGGCGCCACCGTCGGCATCTCCTCCGCCGTCGGCCCCCTCGTCGGCGGCATGATCCTCGCTCTGGCCGACGGCCCCCAGGGCTGGCGGTGGATCTTCTACGTCAATGTCCCCATCGGCATCCTGGCCGTCCTGCTCGGCCGCCGCCTGCTGCCCCGCACCCAGCGGTCCGGCCGGGGCCATGTGGACCTGCCCGGGGTCCTACTCCTCGGCCTCGGCGTCCTCGCGCTCATGTTTCCGCTGGTCCAGGCGGGCTCCGGCGGCATCGGGCGGCTGTGGTGGCTCTTCCTCGCCGGTGCCGTGCTCCTGGCCGCCTTCGCGCGCCGGCAGCGCCGCCTCGTGGCCCGGGGTACGGATCCGCTGCTCGATCCGCGCCTGTTCACCACCGTGCGCGGCTACGCCGTCGGGGCCGGCGTCGGCACGCTCTACTTCGTCGGCTTCAGCGGCGTCTGGCTGGTCTTCGCGCTCTTCTACCAGGACGGCCTGGGCTTCTCCCCGCTGCGGTCCGGCCTCGCCGTGACGCCTTTCGCCATCGGCTCGGCCTGCGCGGCCGCGGTCGCCGGGCGGCTGGTGGACCGGCTCGGGCGCATGCTCACCGTGGGCGGCCTCGCGGCGGTGATGGTCGGCCTGGGCGGCACCGCGCTGCTGCTCCGCCTCGCGCCCCTCGACGTCGCGCCCTGGGCGGCCGCCCCGCTGTTGTTCCTCGGCGGCGCCGGCAGCGGCTGTGTGATCTCCCCGAACATCACCATGACCCTGCGCGACGTCCCCGTGCAGATGGCGGGTGCGGCGGGCGGCGCTCTGCAGACCGGGCAGCGGCTCGGCGCAGCCGTGGGCACCGCCGCCCTGCCCGGGCTCTTCTATCTGGTGCTCGGCGGGAGCGACGACTACCGGGGCGCCCTCGTCGTCGCGCTGGGCGCCGCCCTCGTCGGCATGGCGGCCTCCCTGGCCCTGGCGACGTTCGACTGGCGGCGCGACCGGCGGAGCCGGCAGGCGCACGGGACCTGCCCGGAGGATGTCGCCAACAGCCCTGTGCACGCCCGGCAGACATGATCCTCAACAGGCCGGCTCTCACGTGGCCTGCGGCTGAGGGTCCTGCGGGGCGGCGGGTGCGTCGTCACCTAGTTCGCCGCGCAGGGCGGCGAGCGCGAAGGCCGTCATGGACGCCAGGGTGAGCAGCGCGAGCGGCCCCCAGATCGCCGGTATCGCCCACATCGGCCAGTCGTTCGCCGACTGCGCCCAGAGGGTCAGGATCGCGCCGGCGCCCAGGCCGACGCCGTGCCACCGCACCACCATGCCCGCCTTCGCATGCCGCCGGTCGCCCCGAGCGAGGAGGGGCCACAGCGCTCCCACGAGAGCCGCCAGGCCGAACGACACACAGGCCAGCGCGCCGCCCAGACGGTCCTCGGGCCAGCCCACGGGTCCGTCGGACGTCTGCTGCCGCCGCCCCTCGGCGTCCCGTACCTCCACGACCTGCCCGTGCCAGATCAGGCCGACGACCTTGTCGTCCGGCTCCAGTTCGGAGACCACGGGATCGGCCCGCAGGAACGTCACCTGCCACGGCTTGCCGGACGGCAGCACCAGCTCCGCCTCCGGGGACGCGTTCCTCTCCCCACGGTTCGTGTCGGCCTCGCGGACCGTGAACTCCTGCTCCCACACACACCCCGACGCCCGTGCCGGAACAGCGGCGCACTCGGGCGCCGCACGGAACTCCCGCTCCCGCTCCAGCGCTCCCCGGATCTGGAGCGCTGACGCCACCCCCAGCCCGAGAGCCACGACAGCGATCAGCAGCCAGAGAACGGACCGCAGCACCATGCGTCCCGGCGACTCCACCATGACTCGTCCCCCACCCGTTTACGCGGAACCCGCAGGCGCATTGGAACACGCCCGCGGGTCCGCGCCCCAGGCCTTTACCCGGCGGAGTGGACGCGCCGGCCCTCGACGAAGGTCTCCAGGACCCGGGTCGCGCCGATCTCCTCGGGCGGGCCCGCGAACGGGTCGCGGTCGAGGACCACGAGGTCGGCCGACTTCCCGGCGGTGATGCTGCCGGTGGTGTCGTCGAGGTGGTTCACATAGGCGCTGCCCGCCGTGTACGGGGCGATGGCCGTGCCCAGATCGAGGCGCTGCTCCGGCAGGAAGGCAGGGGTGCCCCCGGGTGCGTCGGGGGAGATCCGGTTGACGGCGACATGGATGGCCTGGAGCGGGTCCGGGCTGCTGACCGGCCAGTCGCTGCCCGCGGCGAGGGTCGCGCCGGCGCGCAGCAGATCACCGAAGGGGTACTGCCACGCGCCGCGCTCCGCGCCCAGGAAGGGCAGCGTCAGTTCGTCCATCTGCGGTTCGTGCGCGGCCCAGAGCATCTGCAGGTTGGCGCTCGCGCCCAGCGCACGGAAGCGCGGCAGGTCGTCGGGGTGGACGACCTGGAGGTGCGCGAGGTGGTGCCGTGTGTCGCGACGGCCGTTTGCGGTCCGGGCGGACTCCACCGCGTCCAGCGCCTCACGCACCGCGCGGTCGCCGAGCGCGTGGAAGTGGACCTGGAAGCCGAGCGCGTCCAGCTCGGTGACGTACTTCCGCAGCTCGCCCGGCTCCACAAAGCTGATCCCGCTGTTGTCCGAGGAGCAGCCGCAGCCGGTCAGATACGGGTCGAGCATCGCGGCGGTGTGGTTCTCGGCGATGCCGTCCTGCATGATCTTCACCGTGCCGGCGCGGAACCGGTCCCGGCTCAACTCGTCGCGGGCAGCCGTCAGTTCGGCGATCTGCTCGGCGCCGCGCTCGCGGTCCCACCACAGCGCGCCGACGACCCGGGCGGTGAGCAACCCCCGGTCGAGGGCGGCCTGGTAGACGGGCGCCGGGTCGGTCATGTTGGCGTACGTGCCGACGATGGCGTCCTGCCAGGCGGTGACGCCGTGGGAGTGCAGCACGGCCTGGGCGCGCAGCAGAGCGGCGAGCTTCTCCTCGGGTGTGGGGTGCGGCAGCAGCCGGCCGACCAGGTGGACCGCGCCCTCCTGGAGCATCCCGGTCGGGTTCCCGTCGGCGTCGCGCTCGATGCGGCCGTCGGCGGGGTCGGGTGTACGGGCGTCGATGCCCGCGCGCTCCAGGGCCCGGGTGTTGACCCAGGCGCCGTGGTGGTCGCGGTTGGGCAGGAAGACGGGGCGGTCCGGGACGATCGCGTCGAGGGCGGCGGCGGTGGGGGAGCCGCCCGGGAACGCCTCCAGGGACCAGCCGCCACCGGTGATCCACTCGGCGTTCGCGTGCTCGTCCGCGTACGTCCTGATCCTGCGCAGGTACTCGGCCGGGTCGACGGTGTCGCCGAGATGGCACTGGCCGAGCTCGATGCCCGCGCCCAGCGGATGGACGTGCGCGTCCTGGAAGCCCGGCAGCAGCAGCTTCCCGGCGAGGTCGACGACCTCGGTGCGGGGCCCGATCAGCTCGCGCACCTCGTCGTGGCCGACGGCGGCGATCCGCCCGCCGCGCACGGCCACGGCGGTGGCGCGGCTGCGGGCGGGATCGACGGTGTGCACGGGGCCGCCCGTGAAGACGAGGTCGGCCGGTCCCGTGGCGTGGGGGTGCGACATGAGGGTGAACTCCATGGGGGGTTCAGACCGCCGTGCGGTCCATCGGGAGGGTGAGGGCGTCGGCGTCGGTGCCGTGCCCCGTCGTGAAGTACGGCGAGCGCCTGACGTACTTGGCCACGGCCGCCATGCCCAGCCCGGCGAGCACGATCACGGCGGGCAGCGAGAACATGAACCAGCCGTTGTCCGGGCTCAGTTCGAAGTGATCGCTCATGGTCAGGTACGAGTATCCGAGGTAGCCGCCGAGGCCCAGCAGCACCAGCCCGGCCACCGCGGGCACCCCGACGGCGAGCAGTGCCTCGCGCGGTCCGTCATGACGCGCCGAGCGGAAGCGCACGGCGCAGGCGAGCGCGGTGAGGCCGTAGTAGAGGGCGACGATCAGGCCGATGGCGTTGACGGCGGCCAGCAGCATGTCGCTCAGCTTGGGGATCGCGAAGGCGAGCAGGGCGATCACGGCGGCGACGGACATCACGACGGCCGTGCCGACGGCGGGCGTGCCGTACCTCGGGTGGACCCGGGTCCACAGCGGTCCCATGGTGCGGTCGCGGCCCATGGCGAGCAGTCCGCGTGCCGTGGGGATCAGGGTGGCCTGCACGGAGGCGACGGCGGAGAACATCAGCGCGACCAGGGGCAGGGTGGCCCAGGGCTCGGCGGCCAGTTTCGCCCCGAGGTAGGGGAGGGCCTGGGGCCCGTTGCGGACGAGTTCGGCCAGGCTCATCTCCCGCTGGAAGGCGACCGAGGCGAAGAGGAACAGACCGAGCATGGCGAAGAGGGCGATCAGACCGCCGCGGGCCGCGTCGTCCGGGCGCTTGGTCTCCTCGGTGACGCTGAAGGCCGCGTCCCAGCCCCAGAAGAAGAAGACCGCGAGGACCATGCCCTGGGCGAAGCTGGTGCCGCTGGAGATCTCGAAGGGGTTGAACCAGGAGAGCGAGAAGGCGTGGTCGCCGGTGATCAGGGCCCAGCCGCAGAAGCCCAGCAGCACCGCGTACTCGAAGACCAGCAGGGCGAACTGGAACCGGGTCGCGCCCCGGACACCGGTGACGGCCAGGGCCGTGAGGGCGAGCAGGATCACCAGGCCGACCGCCGTGCAGACACCGGTGGACGTCGGATCGAGGGCGATGCCGGCGAGGCTGGTCAGGCCGGCCTTGTTGGCGAAGAGCAGGACGACCGAGCCCATGATCGCGCTGGTGTAGGCGCAGAAGATGACCGAGCCGACCAGCGTCACCCAGCCGGTCAGGAAGCCGGGCCAGGGGCCGAGGGATCTGCCGACCCAGGTGTAGCCGTTGCCGCAGTTGGGTTCCGAGCGGTTGAGACGGGCGTAGGCGGTGGCGATGCCGAGCACCGGCAGGAACGCCAGGAGCAGCAGCGCCGGGGCCTGGAGGCCCACGATCGTCGCGATCGTGCCCATGCCGATGGCGATGCTGGTGGTGGCCGCGGTGCTGGACGCGGCGATGGCGACGCCGTCGACGACACCGAGGGAACGGCGCAGAGCGGGGCGTGGTGGCGGTGCGGACGACATGAAGGCTCCTCGGGGGAATGGTGGGAAGAGCCGCGCGGGAATGTGATGGAACAACCGGCGTCCACATTGGGTCAACCCTGTTGACGTAAGGCGGGCCGGAGCCGTTCACTGCGTTGCACACGCGTGCGACGAGAGGAGTCCGGGTCATGACCACCCGCGTCCCGCAGGAGCGCCGGCGCCGCCGGCCCACCCGTTCCGGTGTCGTGCTGTCGGAGCAGTTGATCGTCGAGACCGCCCTGCGCCTGATCGGGGAGCACGGCCCCGAGGCGCTGAGCGTGCGCCGGCTCGGCGCGGCACTGGGCTGCGACCCGACCGCTCTGTACCGCTACTTCCACGGCACCGACGACCTGGTGCTCGCGATCGCCGACCGGATCATCGGCGACGCGATGGCCGGCTTCGTCCCCGGGGAGGACTGGGTGGCCTCGCTGCGCGAGATGGCGACGAGGGTCCGTGCGGGATACCTCGCCCATCCCCGGGCGGCCGCCATGGCCGCACACCGGGTGACCCGGCGCCGGAACGAGATCCACGCCGTGGACACGGGCATCGGCCTCCTGCTGAACGCGGGCTTCGCACCGGCCGACGCCGCCCGCCTGTACCTGGCCTTCATCGACACCGTCCTCAGCCACGCCGCCACCGAGGCCGCGTTCCACGCCCTCCCACGCCACCAGCGAGACTCCGACCACCGGGCCTGGCGGGACGTCTATCAGGACCTGGACCCGGAGACCTACCCGTCCCTCACCACCGTCCGCCCCGAGCTGCCCGGAATGGCGGACAGCTCCTTCGAACAGGCGGTGGACCTCCTCCTGGAGGCCCTGACGGCCCGGGCACCGGCCGGACGGGGATGAGCCGGACCCGGCCCGGCCGAGCCTGGGACCAGGTGGGCCACCCTGGACCGGATGAGCGGCCGGCGCCGGGCGAATACTGGAGTGATGGAGCAGAACGCCGAACTGGGAGACTTCCTGCGCAGCAGCCGGGCACGGCTGAGCCCGGGTGACGCGGGCCTGCCCCCGGGCGGCGGCGTCCGCAGGGTTCCGGGGCTGCGCCGTGAGGAGGTCGCGCACCTGGCCGGTGTGAGCAAGGACTACTACACCCGCCTCGAACAGGGCCGCCACCCCAATGTCTCCGAGGCCGTGCTGGACGCCGTCGCCCGTGCCCTGCGCCTGGACGACGACGAGCGCGGCCATCTCTTCGACCTCGCCCGGCCCCCGTCCACCCGCGCCCGGCGCCGCCGCCCGGAGCGCCTGCAGCGCGTGCGCCCCGAGGTCCATCAGATGCTGGACCTCCTCAACGGCGTCTCACCGGCCTTCGTCGTCAACCACCGCCAGGACGTGCTGGCCGCCAACCAACTGGCCCGCGCCCTGATCACGGACTGGGACGCACGGCCGTACCGGGAACGCAACTTCGTCCGCTACGTCCTCCTCGACCCCGCCGCCCGCGAGCTGTACCTCAACTGGGACGAGGTCGCGGAGATCGTCGTGGCCAATCTGCGCCTGGAGGCCGGACGTCATCCCGACGACACCCGGCTCAACGAACTCATAGGCGAAGCCGTCGTCAAGGTGCCCGAGTTCGGCTCCTGGTGGGACAGCCACCGGGTGGCCCAGTGCGTCTACGGGACGCAGCACTTCCACCACCCCGTGGTCGGCGAGTTCACGCTGCACCACGAGACGCTGGCCTTCCCCGCCGATCCGGGCCAGACCATGTGCGTCTACACCGCCGAACCGGGCTCCGCCTCCGCCCAGACCCTCGCCCTGCTCGCCAGCTGGAGCGCCCCCGAGGCCCAGCGCAGCGACGGCACCTCACCCGCCCCCCGGATGGGAGATCCATGACCCACGCCACCACCCTCGCCGACGCTCATCTGCGTCTCGTCTGGCCCCAGTGGCAGGGCGCCGGCGCGGCCGTCGTCGGGGAACTCGCCCCCGAGTTCCCGCTCGACACGGCGCGCCGGGGCTATGCGGTCGGCACCGCCGTGCTCGAAGCCGTCCTGCCCCCGCACGACGGCCCCACCGCCACGGTCCCGGTCACCCTGACCGACGACGGCCTCGAGGAACGCGACGGTGTCGAGGCCAAGTCGGCCGTCGTCGGACAGCTCGAGAGCGCGCTGCGCGTCATCGGCGACCACGAACCGGCACGCATCACGACCCTCGGCGGCGAGTGCTCCGTCAGCGTCGCCCCCTTCGCCGAACTCGCCCGCCGCTACGGCGACGACCTGGCCGTCGTCTGGATCGACTCGCACCCCGACATCGGCACGCCGGACAGCGACTACCACGGCTACCACGCCATGGCCGTCGCCGCCCTCACCGGCCACGGCGACCCCGACGTCCTGAAGCCGCTGCCGGCCACCGTCTCCCCGGACCGAGTCGCGCTCGTGGGCCTGCACGAGTGGACCGACGACGACTTCCCCAACGTCGCCGAGTGGGGCATCCGGTCGTTCGGCCCGGACGAGCTGCGTGCTTCCACCCAGCCCGTCCTCGACTGGCTCGCGGCCACCGGCTGCTCACGCGTCGCCGTCCACTTCGACGTCGACACCGTCGACAGCGACGAGATCGGACTCGGCTTCGTACCAGGCGGTCTCACCGGCGGTGAGGTACGACGCGTCGTCGCCGACATCGACCGGGCCGCGGACGTCGTCGGCCTCACGATCGCCGAGTTCATTCCGCGGCAGGTCATGCACCTCCAGCGGATCCTGAACGGCTTTCCCCTGCTGCGCGGCAGCTGAGAACCCGTCCGCTGTCACACCACCTCGGCCCGCCCCGGGTCGTCGTCCAGGAAGCCGCCCGACTGGTGCTGCCACAGCTTCGCGTAGGCCCCGTCGACCGCGAGCAACTCCTGGTGGGTGCCCTGTTCGACGATCCGGCCCCGGTCGAGCACGACGAGCTGGTCCATGGTGGCGACCGTGCTTAGCCGGTGCGCCACCACGAGTGCCGTCCGCCCCTCCATGAGCCGCCACAGCGCCTCCTGGACGAGCAGCTCGCTCTCGGAGTCCAGAGCGCTGGTCGCCTCGTCGAGCAGCAGGATCGGCGCGTCCCGCAGGATCGCCCGGGCGAGTGCGACACGCTGGCGCTGACCACCGGACAGCTTGACGCCGCGCTCGCCCACCATTGTGTCGAAGCCGTCGGGCAGGGCGTCGGCGAACTCGGTGACATGGGCCGCCTCGGCCGCCCGGCGGATCTCGGCGTCCGTGGCGTCCGGCCGGGCGAACGCGATGTTGTCCCGCAGGGTGCGGTGGAACATCGCCGGGTCCTGCGGCACATAGGCGATCCGGCTGCGCAGATCGGCCTGGCGCAGCCGGCTGATGTCCTGGCCGCCGATCAGGATGCGGCCCGCGTCGATGTCGGTCATCCGCAGCAGCAGCCGGGTCAGCGAGGTCTTGCCGCCGCCGGACCGGCCGACCAGACCGAGCTTCGCCCCGCTCGGCACTTCCAGGTCCAGCCCGTCGAACAATGGTCGGCCGCCACGGTGTGCGAAAGTCACCTTCTCGAAGCGGACATCGGCAGCCCGGGAGCACAGCGGCTCCGGCGACGGCGGGTCGAGCACGGTCGGCGGTGTCAGCAGCAGCTCGGTGAACTGGGCGGCCTCCGTCATCGAGCTCTCCAGTCGGCGGTAGATCTGGTTGAACTCGAACATGATGCGAGTCGCGTTGCCGTAGTACGCGAAGGCCACCACGATCGCCTCCACACCGTGCGCGCCCCCGGCGAGCGTGACCGCGAGCAGCAGGCCCATCGCGTTGGTGAGCACGGACATCGGCGCGACCAGCGTGTCGATGCGCAGGTTGCCGTAGTCCCAGGACCGCACGGTGAGTCGGCGCGACACCGCGACCCGGGAGCGGTGCTCGGCCGCCTCGCTCTCCTCCGCGGCGAACGCCCGTACGGTGTCCATGTTCATCAGGCTGTCGGCGACATGGCCCGACACCCGGGCGATCGCCTCCTCGCGCTGGTCGACGATCCGCTGGCGGCGCCGGATGAGCGGCACGACCAGCACCGCCGTCAGCGCGATCGTCACCAGCAGACCGACGACGAGCAGCGGTTCGTAGCGCCACAGCACCACCACGCCGAACGCCAGCGGCACGAAGCTTCCCACGATCTGGAACGTCATCGTGTCCACGAACTGCTCGAAACGCGAGGCGAAGCTCAGGACCCGCTTGGTCAGCGAACCGGCGAAGTTGTCGTGGAAGAACGCGGCGTCCTTGGCGAACAGCTCGTCCATCCCGAGCACGTACAGATGCTCGATGCCGAGGGCGTCCAGGCGGTTGAGGCAGTGCAGGGCGACGCGCCACAGTGCCTCCGCGAGCAGCAGGACACCGGCGAAGCCGAGGACGTACGGCAGCGCCGAGTCGACCGTGACGTCCTTGTCACCGGCGAGGTCGCCGACGAGCTTGGCGACGATCAGCGGCGCCACATAGTTGATTCCGATGTTGCCCAGCGCCATGAGCACCATCGCGGGTACCGTCAGCCGACGCAGCCGGGCCAACTCCCGTCCGTAGTAGCGAAGTGCGAGTAAGACCGAGCGCTTGCCCGGCTGAACCCTGCGAGAATCAGGCGTTTCCATCCCACCCCTGTGTTCGCTGCGGCGAATGTGTGGATTTCGGTCGAGTCCGGCAGTGTCCCGCGACGGCGACCGCGGCGTCCAAGCCTTTTCCGGCCGGGCGGTGGTGCGCGGGGGAGCGCCAAGGGGTGCGGGGCGGATCCCCACCGACAAGTCGTCGAGCCCCTCGAAGGCCAGGTCCTCCGCGCCGGCGAAGGAGAGCCCCGCACCGCTGTCGCCCTCGGCGAACTCCAGGGGCAGGACGCCGCCCCGCAGCATGACCTCGTGGTTGCTGCGGCGCGTGGAGTACTGGTTGAGGTCACGCCGGGCGACCGACCGGCCCGCCAGCCAGTGCCCGCCCGGGCTGGCAGCGGGGATGGCGCCGTCCTCGGCCTCCATACGGGAGAGCACACGCTCGGCCTGACGCGGGGGCAGCCGGTAGCGGCGGCTGATGTCGGCCGAGGTGAAGGAGCCGGTGAAGCGCCCGCCCACGTGATCGTCGGCGATCTCGAAGTACGCCGTCCGCTCCACGTCCTCGCCGTCACCGAGGTCGGGCCGGGCCAGCGCGCTCGCGTCCCGCGTGAGGAAGAAGCCGCGGTTGGGGACGCGGTCGAGGATGCCGACCTCGGTGAGGAAGAGCATCGCCTTGCGCACCGGAGTGCGCGAGACCTCCAGCGCGTCCGCCGCCCACTGCTCGGTGACGTGCGCGCCTTCGGCCAGTCCGCTGCGACGGAACAGGTCCACCAGTCGGGTGGCCATGGCGGTGGTCAGGTTCGGCCGTGACATCAGCCCCTGCGCTTCGTACGTGGTCGGACGAAACGCCCCATCCTATGGACCCGGTCGCGGGGGGCCGCCCGCCGGAAGCTCAGACGCCCGTACGGGTGAACGTCACGTGCGTGACTCCGCCGGGCGAGGAGGTGGCCTCGACCTCGTAGTCCTTCTCGACGTCCTCCAGCCCGTCCCAGAGGCGTACGCCGCGGCCGAGCAGGATCGGGACCACCGTGATGTGCAGGTGGTCGATGAGCCCGGCGGCGAGGAAGTCGCGGACCACGGTGGGGCCCCCGCCGATGCGTACGTCCTGGCCGCCCGCTGCCTCGCGGGCCGTCTTGAGTGCCTCGGCGGGCGGGGTGTCGAGGAAGTGGAACGTCGTGCCGCCCTCCATCTCGATCGACGAGCGAGGGTGATGGGTGAGGACGAAGGTCGGTGTGTGGAACGGCGGGTTCGGCCCCCACCACCCCTTCCACTCCGGGTCGTCGTGCCATCCGGGGTAACCGAACTTCCCCGCGCCCATGATCTCGGCGCCGATCCCGGGCGTGTGCTGCCGTGCGAAGGCGTCGTCGAGGCCGCGGGTCCCGCCTGACTGGCGAGTCATCTCGTGCCAGAACCGGGTGGCGAACATCCACTCGTGCAGCCTCTCGCCGGCATGGCCGAACGGGGCCTCACGGCTCAGACCCTCACCGGTGCCGAAGCCGTCGAGCGAGATGGAGAAGTTGTGCACGCGAGCGAGTGACATGGCCGGCCGATCCTTCCTTCGCGAAACGTCCCTGTGCCCAATGTTCCAGGTCCCGGCGACCACCGCAGCGCTAGTCCCCGATCGCGGCGCGGACGAGCGACTGCAATTGCTCGGCGGTGTGATCCAGCGGCTGTGTGGTGCGCTTGG
>NZ_JBSHKH010000179.1:0-13320 GCF_053643595.1 Streptomyces sp. NPDC055506
ACAGCTGTCCCACAGTGCGCGCACGGCCGCCGCCGACTCCTCGAGGGCGGCGGCAGGCCGGGTCCGCGGCCGGCCGTGCACGCCTTCGACGACCCGCTTGCTGGACGTGCCGAGTGCCACACCGACGGGCCGGCCGGTGACGGCGGCGGCGGACGCGGCGCCCCGGACGACGGTGAGCGGGTCGCGCACCGACACCGGCACGGGCCCGGCCGTCAGCACGGCCTGCCCGGTGGCCGCGCCGATCGCCGTCGCCAGGACGAACGAGTCCCAGGTCGGTCCCTCGCCCGCCCACACCTCCCGGTACCCGAGCCGGTCGGCGAGCATCGCGACCCGCAACGGCTCCTCTACCGGACTGTCGTCCTCCCGCCCCACTGCCACCACGCTTATGTCCATGACAGCGCCCGTACCCGGGCGATCACGCCGTAATCCGGGCATGATCGATCCCGTGCCCCCGCCGGAGATGTCCGGGAGGCATCCACGCGGGTAGCGTCCGGCACATGGACAGCGGGACGGACAGCGGTCACGACACCCAGGGCGCCGGGATCACCGTGCAGCGGGCCCTGGAGCTTCCGGGGCTGCGCAGCGGGCTGCCCGAGGTGCTGGCGGGCGCCGACCGGCTCGGGCGGTCGGTGCGCTGGGTGCACGCCGGTGAGGTGCCGCACATCGCCTCACTGCTCAAGGGCGGCGAACTGCTGCTGACCACGGGCTACGGCCTCGGCACCCGCCCCGCCGAACAGCGGGCGTTCGTGCGCACGCTGGCCGAGCGGGGGATCGCGGCCCTGGTGGTGGAGCTCGGCCCGCGCTTCACACGACTGCCCGCCGCCCTCGTCGACACGGCCCGGTCGGCCGGGCTGCCACTGGTCCAGCTGCACCGCGAGGTGCCGTTCGTCACGGTCACGGAGGAGGTCCACACCGAGATCGTCAACGGCCACTACGCACTGCTCCAGCGGGCCGAGGAGGTGCACCGGCGGTGTACCGAGGCCCTGCTGGGCGGCGGCGGTGTGCCCCAAGTGCTGGAGATTCTGGCGGACTTCGGCGGCAATCCCGTCTTCCTGGAGACGGCGGACGGACAGTTGCTGTACGCCGCCGGGGCCGGTCCCGAGGGCGCTGACCCGCTCCAGGTGTGGGAGGGGCTGCGCGGCCAGCACAAGGACGAGCCGCCGCTCGCGGGCTCGGTCCTGGTGGACGTGCCGGGCGGCGGGCCCGGCAGCGGTGGCGTTCGCGCGCGACTCGTCCTGCTGCCGGTGCGGACTCCCCTGGCGCAGGTGCACCGGATGGCGGCCGAGCGGGCCGCGGGCATCCTGGCCGTGGTGCTGATGCAGGCACGGCAGGAGGAGGAGCTGGCGGCGCGCGGACGCGGCGACTTCCTCACGGACCTCGCCGAGGGCCGGGTCACGGCGGAGGACGCCCCGGCGCAGGCACGTGTGCTCGGCTTCAGACCGGGCGAGGGCCCGTTGCTGCCGGTGGTCATGCGGCTGGGGGACGCCCTGTCCCCGGGGGGAGGCTGGGCCGTGCTGGCACGGGCGGTCGCCGAGGAGCTGGCGTCGGTGGGCGTGCCGGTGCTGCTCGGGGTGCGGCCGGTGGAGGGCCGGGTTCCGGTGCTGCTCGGGCTGCGCTCGGAGTCGGAACGGCCGACGGTCGCTGACCGGGTCGCGGCGGCGCTGCGGGCCGGGGTGGAGCGGGCCGGGATGCTGCGGCCGGGCGGGCAGCCGCCGGTGGTGGTCGTCGGGATGGCCGGCGGCTGGACGGCGGCGGCGTCGGGCCTGCGGCACGCGGCGGAGACGGCGACCGCGGCCCAGGGCCTGCCGGACCGGCCCTGGTACGACGCCCGCCGTCTGGACATCGACCTGCTGCTGTGGCGGTTGCGCGACCATCCCGACCTGGCCGCCTTCGTCGACCGGGCCCTCGGCCCGCTCCTGGAGCACGACCGCCGCTCCCGGCCGCCGCTGCTGCCCACCCTGGCGACGTACCTCGCCCACGCGGGACGCAAGGCGGAGACCGCCCGGGAGCTCCACCTCAACCGGCAGACCCTGTACAACCGCCTGGCACGGATCGGGGAGTTGCTGGGCACGGACCTCGACGACCCGCAGACGGTACTGGCCCTGAGCCTGGCGCTACGAGCCCGCAGGCACGTCTCCCAGACCCTCAGGTGAGGCAGTTCCTCAGGTGAGGGGCCGGGGCTGGGTCAACTCGTCGTAGACGCTGAGCACTTGGGCTACGGTCTCGTCCTCGCTCGGCCAGGTGGCCGCCTGCCGGACGCCCTTCTCGCGCAGCGCCTCCCGGCGCTCCGGGTCGCCGAGCAGACGTACGACGGAGCCGGCGAGCGCCTCCGGGTCGCCGTGCGGGACGACTTCGGCCGCGTCGCCGACGAGTTCGGGAATGCCGCCGACGTCGGTCGCGACGAGCGGCACGCGCGCGTGGAGGGCCTCCTGGGCGAGGACGGAGCGCGCCTCCTCCCGACGGCTCGGCAGCACGGCGAGGTCGGCGGCGGCGAGCAGCTCGGTGATGTCGTCGCGCCGCCCGATGAGCCGGACGGGCAGCCCCTCGGCCTCGATCCGCTCCTGGAGCTCGCCGCGCAGCGGCCCTTCACCGGCGATCACGACCAGGGGGACGGGGTCGAGCCGGCGCCACCCGCGGGCCGCGTCCAGCAGCACGTCGTACCCGCGATGCCGCTCCAGTGAGCCGACGGCCATCAGCAACGGCCGCCCGATGGCGCCGAGTTCGGCACGCACCTTGGGGCGCAGTCCGTCGGGGTCGTCGGGCTCCACGGGCCTGCGGGGGCCGGGCAGCGCGACGGCCGCGAGCCGTGCGTCACGGGCACCCGTCCGGCGCGCCCGGTCCACGAGCGCCGATGTCGTCCCCAGCACGACCGTGGCCGCCTTCACGACCCGCCGCTCCAGCACCCGCAGCAGATGGGCACGCGCTCCGTCGGCGTGCGCCCGGTCGTGCCAGGTCACGACCAGCGGAGTGCCCACGCGCCGCCCGCTGAGAGCCAGCACGGTACGGAACGAGGCGTGCAGCCCGTGCGCGTGCACCAGATCGGCGTTGGCACAGGCCGCCCGCAGGGCCGCCACCGATACCGGGTCACTGCTGCGCGGCACGTGCACGTGGTCGGCCCCCACACCGCTGAAGTCATAGGCGTGATTCGCCTCATAAGGGGCGCACACCGTGACTTTCACGCCCCTCGCGACAAGCCCCGCGGTCAGCGAGCGCACATGCGCACTGCTGGCGGCGTTGCCTCCACCCAGCACCTGCACGGTGCGCAGCGGCGACTGGCCAGGCGGTGAGTGGCTGCTCACGGGGGTCACGTGGGGCCGGGCTCCTGGTTCGGATCGGGCGGTCACGACGAACGTACAGAACGAACGAGCACGGAGAACGCGCCGCGCGGATTCCTACGCGTACTCCGCCAAGGATGCCAGGAGATATGAGGGTTCCGGGAACGGCGGGAGGATGGAGCGCGGGGCGCACGGGGGCTGAACGGAGCAGGTCACCCACACGAGTGAAGGGGGGCGGACTTCCGGGAGCAATCGCACATACGGTGCCCTACTCACTCGGAAGAGGCCCCTCCCTCCCGGACTCGCTAAGCGTCCGCCCGAGCCGTCGCCAGCAGCTCCTCCGCATGGGCCCGGGCCGTCTCGGAGTCCTCCTGGCCCGCGAGCATCCGGGACAGTTCCCGGACCCGGTCCTCCCCCTCCAGCACCTTCACACCGGAGCGGGTGACCGACCCGTCGTTGGTCTTCTCGACCAGCAACTGCCTATCGGCGAAGGCCGCCACCTGCGGAAGGTGGGTCACGACCACGACCTGCGCGGTCTTCGCCAGGCGTGCGAGCCGCCGGCCGATCTCGACCGCGGCCTTGCCGCCGACACCGGCGTCGACCTCGTCGAAGAGGTACGTCGGCACGGGATCCGTCCCCGCGAACACGACCTCCACGGCCAGCATCACGCGCGACAGCTCACCACCGGACGCGCCCTTGGCGATCGGCCGGGGCGGCGCGCCCGGGTGCGGGGCCAGCAGCAGCTCGACCTCGTCGGCACCCGCCGGCCCGTACGCGACCGCGCGTCCGCCGACCTCGACGCCCTCAGGGTCCTCGGTCTGCCGGATGTCGAAGGACACGCGCGCGTGCGGCATGGCGAGCGAGGCCAGCTCGGCGGTCACGGCGGCGGCGAACCGCTCGGCGGCCTCCGTCCGCGCGTCCGTCAAGGCCTGGGCGAGCCCGCCCAGTTCCGACCGCAGCGCGTCCCGCTCGGCGGTCAGCTCCCCGATCCGCTCGTCGTCACCGTCGAGTTCGGTCAGCCGGGCGGCACTCGTCTCGGCCCAGGCCAGCACGGTGGCGATGTCCTCGCCGTACTTCCGGGTCAGCCCGGTGAGCGCGGCCCGCCGCTCCTCGACGGCCGACAGCCGCAGCGGATCGGCGTCCAGATCGTCGGCGTAGCCGGCCAGGTCCCCCGCCGCGTCGCGCAGCAGGATCCCGATCTCCCCGATGCGGTCGGCGAGCGCGGCCAGCGCCGGGTCGTACGACCGTACGGCGTCCAGGGCCCGCTGGCCGCCCGCGACGAGCGTCCCGGCGTCGACGCCCTCGGGGTCCTCCGGATTGCCCGCCAGCGCCGCGTGGGCGGCCGCCGCGGCGGATGCCAGCGCCTCGGCGTGTCCAAGACGCTCGGCCTCCTCGGCCAGCTCCACGTCCTCACCGGCCCGGGGCTCGACGGCGGCGATCTCGTCGAGCCCGTAGCGCAGCATGTCGGCCTCCTGGGCCCGTTCCCGCGCGCGCGTGGTGATCTCGTCGAGCTCGGCGGAGGCGGCCCGCAGCCGCTTGTACGCCTCGCCGTACTTGGCCAGCGGCACGGCGACGGCGTCGCCCGCGTACCGGTCGAGCGCCTGCCGCTGCCGGGACAGCTTGAGCAGCCCCTGCTGGTCGGTCTGCCCGTGCACGGCCACCAGTTCGTCGGCGAGCTCGGCCAGCACCCCCACGGGCACGCTGCGCCCGCCCAGGTGCGCCCGGGATCTCCCCTCGGCGGAAACGGTACGGCTGATCAGCAGGGCACCGTCGTCGAGCTCGGCCCCGGCCTCCTCGGCGCGCACGGCGGCCGTGGCGTCGTCCGGGACGGTGATCCGCCCCTCCACGACGGCCTTCCCGGCCCCGATCCGCACGAGCGCCGGGTCGGCGCGCCCGCCCAGCAGCAACCCCAGGCTGGTGACCACCATGGTCTTGCCCGCACCCGTCTCACCGGTGACAGCGGTGAACCCGGGCGACAGCTCGACCACGGCGTCGTCGATCACGCCGAGCGACCGTATCCGCATCTCCTCCAACACGGACACGACCTTACGAGGTCCGAGCCAAGGATTGCGACTGGCCCACTCCTGTCACCCACGCGAGTGGCAACGCCCTGTCTTCAGGGGCGCGGGGAACTGCGCGACCAGCCACAGCGCGCCCGCACCCGCCGATGAGGCGCCTGCCACGCTAATGAGGAGCGCCCCGCCACCCGGAAACGGGCAGCGCGAACTTCGCCACCAGCCGGTCGGTGAAGGACGCATGATGCAGCCGGGCCAGCCGAACCGGCACAGCCCCCCGCCGCACCTCCACCCGCGCCCCCGCCGGCAACTCCACGGTCCGCCGCCCGTCACACCACAGGACACCCGGCGGAATATGCGGCAGAACCTCCACAGCCAGCACAGAATCCGGCGATGTCACCAACGGCTTCGCGAACAGCGCGTGCGCACTGATCGGCACCATCAGCAGCGCCTCGACCTCCGGCCACACCACCGGCCCGCCAGCCGAGAACGCGTAGGCGGTCGACCCGGTGGGCGTCGCGCACACGATCCCGTCACAGCCGAACCCCGTGACGGGCCGCCCGTCGATCTCGAGGACGATCTCCAGCATCCGCTCGGCGGACACCTTCTGCACGGCCGCCTCGTTCAGCGCCCAGTCCGTGTGCACGATGTCGCCGTTGCGGTGCACCACGACGTCGACGGTCATCCGCTCCTCGACCTCGTACGCCTTGGTCACCACCCGGTCGACGACCTTGTCGAGGTCGTCACGCTCGGCCTCCGCGAGGAACCCGACCCGTCCGAGGTTGACGCCGAGCATCGGCACGCCCGACGCCCGCGCGAACTCGGCGCCGCGCAGCAGCGTGCCGTCGCCGCCCAGCACTATGAGCAGCTCACACCCGTCGAGGCACTGCGGAGTGGCTTCCTTGACCAGCTCCACCTCGTCCGGCAGCGGCAGGTCACGCGCCTCGGCCGCCAGGACGCGCACGCCCAGACCGGAGCGCAGCAGCCCCTTCACCACGAGCTCGGCACTGCGCACGGCCGCGGGCCGCCCCGTGTGGGCGAGCAGGAAAACAGTACGAGCTCGGTTCTCGGTCAACGCGGCCCCTCCGCCACTGCTCGGTCGACATCGGCCGGGTCCAGTTCCGGTGCCCCGGCCCGCAGCCACAGAAAGTATTCGACATTCCCCGACGGCCCGGGCAGCGGACTGGCCGTCACGCCCTTCACCCCGAGCCCCAGTCCCCAGGCCTTCTCGGCCACCCCCCGCACCGCCTCGGCCCGCAGCTGGACGCTGCGTACGACTCCCCCGCTGCCGAGGCGCTCCTTGCCCACCTCGAACTGCGGCTTGACCATCATCACCAGATCGGCGTCCGGTTTCACGCACCGCACCAGGGCGGGCAGGACCAGCCCGAGCGGGATGAAGGACAGATCCCCCACGACAAGATCCACAGGCTCCCCATCGATTACTTCAAGCGTCAACTCGCGTACGTTCGTACGGTCCTTGACGGTGACGCGTTCATCGTTCTGGAGGGCCCATGCGAGTTGTCCGTATCCGACGTCCACGGCGACGACATGGGCGGCGCCCGACCTCAGCAGTACGTCGGTGAAACCGCCGGTGGACGCGCCCGCGTCGAGCGCCCTGCGCCCCTCGACCGCCAGCCCCTGCGGCACGAACGCCGCCAGCGCGCCGGCGAGCTTGTGGCCGCCCCGCGACACGTAGTCGGGGTCGCCGTCGTCCTGGGCCACCACGATCGCGGCCGCCGTCTCCACCTGTGTGGCGGACTTGGTCGCGACGGTCTTGCCGACGGAGACGCGCCCGGCGGCGATCAGCTGGCCGGCATGCTCACGCGAGCGCGCGAGCTTCCGGCGGACCAGCTCCGCGTCGAGACGGCGGCGTGCGACTCCTGCCACGTTCGGTTCAGCTCCTAGGTCCGTGCTGCTGGTGCTGCGACGGGGGCGCCGGAGGTCCCGGGCGGGCGTCGAGCGCGGTGAGCGCGTCGCGCAGCCCCCGGTGTACATCCTCGTACACCTCGATGTGTCCGTCCGTGGCGAGGTGGTCCGCGTCGCCGAGCCGGTCCAGACAGGCGTCCACGTCGGCGACGCCCGTGGGGGCGCGGGGCACGTTCAGGGGCGCGGGAGCGGCGGGGTCGTACCCGGGATCGGGAGCCGGCTCGTCCTCCGCCACCGCCGGGGACTCGGGAACTGCGTCGTTCATGCCCCGACGCTACCGCGAACCACTGCGGTACCGTCGTCGGCGATGGCCACGATCGAGGAGTGCCGCAGCGCACTCGACAAGCTCTCGGACAACATGCAGCGCGCCGAAGGGGACGTCCGCGACGCCGCGGCCCTGGACCGCTCGGTGAGCTGCCACATCACGGACCTGGACGTCACCTTCGTCGGCCGGATGCGCGGCGGGCGGATCGAGGTGCACGACACCGTGCAGGGACCGCCGCCCGCCAAGGCCGAGATCAGGCTCGCCATGGCCGGCGACGATCTGGTGGCGCTGGTCGACGGCGAGCTGAGCTTCGCCAAGGCCTGGGGCTCGGGCCGGGTGAAGCTGCACGCGGGCGTGCGGGACCTGCTCCAGCTCAGGAAGCTTCTGTAGCCACCTTCTCGGCCCCGGTTCCGGCGCGGGCCCGCCGCGCCGCCGGCACCACCAGCGGCGTGCCCGTCTCCGGGTCGTCGATGACCTGGCAGCGCAGCCCGAAGACCTCCTCGACCAGCTCGGCCGTGACGATGTCCTTCGGCGCCCCCTCGGCGATGACGCTCCCCTCGCGCAGGGCGATGAGGTGTGTGGCGTAGCGGGCGGCGTGGTTCAGGTCGTGCAGCACGGCGACGAGCGTGCGCCCCTGCTCCTCGTGCAGCTCCGCGCACAGGTCCAGTACGTCGATCTGGTGCTGGATGTCCAGGAACGTGGTCGGCTCGTCGAGCAGCAGCAGCGGGGTCTGCTGGGCGAGCGCCATGGCGATCCACACACGCTGGCGCTGACCGCCGGACAGTTCGTCGACGTAGCGCTCGGCCAGCTCGGCGACGCCCGTCTGCCGCATGGACTCCTGGACGACGCGCTCGTCGTCGGCCGACCACTGGCGCAGGATCCCCTGGTGCGGGTAGCGGCCACGGCCCACCAGGTCGCCGACGGTGATGCCGTCGGGCGCGATGGACGACTGGGGCAGCAGGCCGAGGGTCCGCGCGACCTTCTTCGCGGGCATCGACTGGATGACCTGACCGTCGAGCAGCACCCGGCCCTCGCTGGGCTTGAGCATCCGCGACAATGCCCGCAGGAGCGTCGACTTGCCGCACGCGTTGGGGCCGACGATCACGGTGAAGGAGTTGTCGGGTATCTCCACCGACAGCTGCTCGGCGATCACCCGCTGGTCGTAGGCGAGGGTGACGTTCTCGGCGGACAGACGGTTCACAGTGCTCCTTTGGTTCTTGCTCATATCCGGCCCGCCCTGCGCTCGGTGACCAGCAGCCACAGCAGGTAGACACCGCCCAGCACGCCGGTGACCACGCCCACGGGCAGCTGCTCGGCGCCGAACGCCCGCTGCGAGAGCCAGTCGGCGGTGACCAGCAGGGCCGCGCCCATGCACAGGGAGGGCAGCAGGTTCGGGCCGGGCGAACGGGTCAGGCGCCGGGCCAGCTGCGGCGCGGTGAGCGCGACGAAGCTGACGGGACCGGCGGCGGCGGTCGCGGACGCGGTGAGCAGCACGGCCGCCACCATCAGCAGCAGACGCACCCGCTCCACCCGGACCCCCAGGGCGTACGACACATCGTCGCCCATCTCCATCATCCGCAGCCCGCGCGCGTTGCAGAGGGCGAGCGGCACGAGCACGGCGCACAGCCCGAGCAGCGGCCACACCTGGTCCCAGTCACGGCCGTCGAGCGAGCCCGTCATCCACACGACCGCGCGGGCCGCGTCCACGATGTCGGACTTGGTGAGCAGATAGCCGTTGACCGCGGTGACGATCGCGGAGACGCCGATGCCGACCAGCACCAGCCGGTAGCCGTGCACGCCCCGCTTCCAGGCGAGCACATAGATCGCGAGCCCGGTCACCAGGCCGCCCACGAGCGCGCCCAGAGCGACCTGGTTCGCGTCCCCGGAGAACAGCACGATCATCGTGAGCGCGCCGGCCGTCGCCCCCTGACCGAGGCCGAGTACGTCCGGACTGCCCAGCGGATTGCGGGAGATGGACTGGAACAGCGCGCCGCCGAGTCCGAGCGCGGCGCCGACCAGCAGTCCGACCAGGACCCGCGGCAGCCGCAGCTCGTTGACGATGAACTCCTGGCCCTCATTGCCCTGCCCGAACAGGGTCCGCAGCACATCGGCGGCCGGGATCGGGAAGTCGCCGGTGCCGATGAGTACGACACTCGCCGTGAGCGCCGCGGCCAGCAGCAGAAGCACGACGACGAAGGCCCGCACGTCCAGACGTATCGAGAGCCCGCCCGGGGACCTCACAGCACGGTTGGTGGTCTTCACAGCTGCGCCGTCCTCCGCCGTCGTACGAGGTAGATGAACACCGGTCCGCCGAGGATCGCGGTCACGATGCCCACCTGGAGTTCCGCCGGCCGGGCCACGATCCGGCCGATGACATCGGCCCCGAGCAGCAGCACGGGCGACAGGATCGCCGCGTACGGCAGGATCCAGCGCAGGTCGGGCCCGGTGAAGGAGCGCACGACGTGCGGCACCATCAGCCCGACGAACACGATCGGCCCGCAGGCGGCGGTCGCGGCCCCGCACAGCACGGTCGCGGCCAGCATGGACAGCGCCCGGGTCCGGTTCAGGTTGGCGCCGAGCGCCTTGGCGGTGTCGTCGCCCATGGCCATGGCGTTGAGCGGCCGGGCCAGGGCCAGCGCCAGGACCGTCCCGGCCAGCAGGAACGGCAGCACCTGCTCGATGGTCGAGTCGGTCGCCGCGGAGAGCGAACCCACCGTCCAGAACCGCATCTTGCCCAGCGCCGCGCCGTCCATGATCATTACGGCCTGGAGGTAGCCGTAGAGCGCGGCGCTGAGGGCCGTACCGGCGAGCGCGAGCCGCACCGGCGTCGCGCCCCGGCTGCCGCCGAGGAACCAGACCAGCGCCCCGACCGCGGCCGCGCCGAAGAACGCGAACCAGACGTAGCCGCTGAGCGAGGTGATCCCGAGGAACGTGATCGCGGTGACGACCGCGGCGGACGCCCCGGCGTTGATGCCGAGCAGCCCGGGGTCGGCGAGCGGGTTGCGCGTGAGCGCCTGCAGGACAGCACCGGCCAGTCCGAGGGCGGCACCGGCGAGCAGCCCCAGCACGGTCCGTGACATCCGCTCAGCGACGACGACGTCGCCGTACGTCCCCGAGTCCTCGAACAGACCGTGCCAGACCTGCCCGAGGGACAGCTCTTTCGCTCCGATCGCGATACTCGCCAACGCGACGAGCACCAGGATCGCGACGGCCAGGACCAGCCCAAAGGCTCGTACCACCCGTCGAGTCGGGGGCGCGGGGGCAGTCTCCGCGCGCTGTTCGGGGGGACTCTCGACCAACACGCAGGTTAGGTTAGCCTACCCTGCCATTCGATCACGATTTCGGATCCCGGCCACGGTCCTCCGGCCGCACAGCCGAAGCGTGCCCGCGCACCACGGACCCCAACCCGCGCTCAGAGGCCCAGCTTTGCCAGCGCCTTCCCCCCGTCCAGCTCGCACACGCCCTCTCCGGCGGCCGTCCACGCCGCCGCACACAGCGCGCGCAGCCCGTCCAGCGCCTCGCCGTCCCCGTCGAGCTCCAGTGCCTCCGCACCAGCCGTCGCCGTCCAGCCTCCGCACCGGAATCCGCCGTCGCCCGCCTCCTCCACCTCGGGCTGGCCGCTGAGCATCCCCCGCAGATCGGCGTCCACATACGTCGGCCGGTGCTGCGGCGGCGCGGCCAGCAGCTGCGCGCCGTCGGTGACCCCGGTCAGGACGAGCAGCGAGTCGACGTCCCCGTTGAACGCGCCCTCGATGTCCGTGTCCAGCCGGTCCCCCACCACGAGCGGCCGCTTCGCCCCGGTCCGCAGGATGGTCTCCCGGTGCATCGGCGGCAGCGGCTTGCCCGCGACCTGCGGCTCGGCGCCCGTGGCGATCCGGACGACCTCCACCGCCGCGCCGTTGCCCGGCGCGATCCCGCGCCCGCTCGGAATCGTCAGGTCGGTGTTGGACGCGAACCACGGCACGCCGCGCGAAACCGCGTAACAAGCCTCCGCGAACCGGCCCCACGGCAGCTCGGGCCCGCCGAACCCCTGCACGACCGCCGCCGGATCGTCGTCCGCCGACTCGACGGGCACGAGCCCACGCTCGCGCAGCGCCACCCGCAGCCCCTCACCACCGATCACCAGCACCCGGGCGTCCTGCGGCACCTGCTCACTGATCAGCCGCGCGACCGCCTGCGCCGAGGTGATGACGTCGTCCGCGCCCGTGGGTATCCCCAGCTCGGTCAGATGCGCGGCCACGGTGTCCGGAGTCCGCAGCGCGTTGTTGGTGACGTACGCGAGCCGCATCCCCCCTGCCCGCGCCTCGGCCAGCGACTCGACGGCGTACGCGATCGCGCTCCCGCCCGCGTACACGACCCCGTCCAGATCGAGCAGAGCCGTGTCGTACGCCTCGCTCAGGGCCTGCCCACTGGCCTCGGGCCTCGTCCTGACGCTCCGGCTCATCCCGCATCGCTCCTCGTTCGACGGCTTTCCCCCGATCATCCCCCATGCCACTGACACCCGTACGATGCCGGGATGAACACAGCAGGTCACTCGGAGGCAACGGAGCACCGAGGCCTGGAACTCACCCCGTTCCGAGGCCTTCGTTACGACCCCGACCGGGTCGGCAGCCTTGCCGCCGTGACATCTCCGCCGTACGACGTCGTGGTGCGCCCCGACGGCCTGCACCACCTCCAGTCCTCAGACCCGCACAACATCGTCCGCCTGATCCTGCCCCAGGCCGCCACGCCCAGTGCCCGCAACGAACAGGCCGCCGAGACCCTGCACCGCTGGCTCTCCGAGGGCGTCCTGGCCACCGATCCGGAACCCGGCCTCTACGTCTACGAGCAGCGGGACGGCGCCGGCATGCTGCAACGCGGCATCATCGGAGCCCTGCGCGTGTCGGACCCCGCCGAGCAGGTGGTGCTGCCGCACGAGGACGTCATGCCGCACATCGTCGCCGACCGCGCGGCCCTGATGCGGGCCACCTCCGCGAACCTCGAACCCCTCCTGCTGACCTACCGCGGCGACGGCTCGACCACCGCCACGGCGGACCTGATCGAGCGCACCGCCGACCGGCCCCCGCTCCTCTCCACCACCACGGAGGACGGCTTCAGCCACCGTCTGTGGTCCGTGACCGCCCCCGCCGACCTGGCCGCGATCCAGACCGACCTGGCCCGTCACCAGGCCCTCATCGCCGACGGCCACCACCGCTGGGCGACCTACCGCCGGCTCCGCACGGAGCACCCCTCCCCCAGCCCGTGGGACCACGGCCTGGTCCTCTTGGTCGACACGGCCCGCTACCCGCTCCGGGTCCGCGCCATCCACCGTCTCCTCCACGACCTGCCGGTCGACCGGGCCGTCGCAGCCCTGCACGGCCTGTTCCGGGTACGCCGCCTGACGGCCCCCCTGCCCGAGGCCCTGGAGGCACTGGCGGACGCGGCCTGCGAGGGCAACGCGTTCCTGCTGGCCGGCGACGGTTCCTTCCATCTCGTCGACCACCCGGACCCGGATCTCCTGGCCCGTACGATCCCCGCCGACCGCCCCGCGGCATGGCGCACCCTAGACGCGACGGTCCTGCACGCCACACTCCTCGAGCACGTCTGGCACATCCCCGAGGACTCCCCCGCCCACATCGCCTACATCCACGACACAGCCGCCACGGTCGCCAAGGCGGAACGCGACGGCGGTACGGCCGTCCTGATGCACCCGGTCCGCGAGGAGGTCGTCCGGGACCTGGCCCGGCAGGGCGTGACGATGCCGCGCAAGTCGACATCGTTCGGCCCGAAGCCGGCATCGGGCCTGGTACTGCGCACGCTGGACCTCTGAAAACGAGAAGGGGGCGGATCCCCACCGGGA
>NZ_JBSHKH010000180.1:0-13314 GCF_053643595.1 Streptomyces sp. NPDC055506
CAGTAGTACTGGGTCCCGCTCTTCTCGTTGTCGTGGGCGTTTCCATCACTTTCGCCCCATACGCACCCTTGTTCTACCGTAGATAGGAACGACGCTGCTCATACCCCCGCACCCAGTCATCGAGGTGACGGTCATGACGGAGACCACTCAGCGCAGGAACACCGCTCCCGGTACCAGGACCGGAAAGCAGGACGGGGCCACCACGTCCCAGGGCGGCAGGGGGAGCGGCACTTCCCCCGACGCCCGTGGGAGCACCGCGATCGCGGACACGGTCGTGGCGAAGATCGCGGGTATGGCCGCCCGGGAGATACCCGAGGTGCACAACCTCGGCGGAGGGATGACCAGGGCCTTCGGGGCCGTGCGCCAGCGGGTGCCCGGCGGGGGCAGTGGCGTCACCCAGGGCGTGAAGGTGGAGGTCGGCGAGCGCCAGGCCGCCGTCGATCTCGACCTCGTCGTCGAGTACGGCGCCGCCATCGCCGACACCGCCGCGGATGTCCGGACCAACGTCGTCAACGCGGTGGAGCGGATGACCGGCCTGGAGGTCGTGGAGGTCAACATCGCCGTCGACGACGTGCACCTGCCGGACGAGGAGGAGGGAGAGCCCGAGCAGGAGGGGCAGCGGCGGGTGGCCTGAGAGAGGCCGGTTCTCCCCCTTCAGTTCCCCTCGGTTCGGTTCCCCTTCGAGGGCGTCGCGCGCTTTCTCGGCGACTGGCGCGAGGAGGCCGTGTACACCAACGCGCCCTGACGTGGTCAGGCCGTGCGCTTGCGTGAGGTGGACTTCTTCGCCGTCGTCTTCTTCGCGGTGCTCTTCGCCGCCGTCTTCTTCGTGCCCTGGCCCGACTGCCCCGACTTCGCCGTGGACTTCTTGGCGGCTGTCGTCTTCTTGGCCGCCGTCTTCTTCGCCGTCGACGTCGACTTCTTGCCGCCGGTCTGCTTGGGGGCGGCGCGGGCCGTCTTGCGCTGCGGGAGCGGCTTGACCTCGGCGTGGTCGTCGGCCTCCTCGCCTCGGGACTCGCGGGCCGCGCGGACGCTGCTCTCCAGGGCCGCCATCAGGTCCAGGACCTTGCCGCCCGTCGCCGGTTCCGGGGCCTGGCGCGGGGTCTCGCCTGCGGCCTTCGCGGCGATGACCTCCTCCACGGCCTCGCGGTACTCGTCGCGCAGGTCCTCCAGGTCGACCTCGCCCAGGGTGTCCATCAGGGCGTCCGCCAGGTCCAGTTCCTGGTCGCGGACCGTGACGTTCGTGTCGGGGGCCACGCCCTCGGGGGCGCGGACCTCGTCCGGCCACAGCAGACCATGCATCGCGATGGCCTCGCCGACCACCCGGAGCATGCCCAGGCGTTCCCGGCCGCGCAGGGCGAACTTCGCGATCGCCACCTTGTTGCTGCGCTTGAGGGCCTCACGGAGGAGGGTGTACGGCTTCGCCGCCGGGGCGCCGCTCGCCTGAAGGTAGTACGCGGCGTCCATCTGGAGCGGATCGATCCGGTCGCCCGGGACGAAGGCGACGATCTCGATCGTCTTGGCCGTGGGGATGGGCAGGCTGGAGAGGTCCTCGTCGGTGATCGGGATGATCGTGCCGTCCGCGTCCTCGTAGCCCTTGCCGATCTCCGCCTGGGTGACCTCCCGGTCCTCCAGCTCGCAGAACTTGCGGTAGCGGATGCGGCCGCCGTCCTCGGTGTGGATCTGGCGGAAGGAGATCGAGTGGCTCTCGGTGGCGTTCACCAGCTTGATCGGGATGCTGACCAGCCCGAACGAGATGGCGCCGTTCCAGATGGATCTCACGTGCAGCACCCTTCCGGTCACTCTGGGGAGTGTTTGTCCTGGTTCGCGTGGGATTCTTATCGTATGGCGCCTATCACAGTGGTGGAGGGCCGACGGCTCGCGCTCAGCAATCTGGAGAAGGTGCTGTATCCCGCCACCGGCTTCACCAAGGGCGAGGTGCTGCACTACTACGCGACCGTCGCCGAGGTCCTGCTGCCCCATCTGCGGGACCGGGCGGTGTCCTTCCTGCGGTATCCGGACGGGCCGGACGGCCAGGTCTTCTTCACGAAGAACGTGCCGCCGGGTACGCCCGAGTGGGTCACCACCGCCGAGGTTCCACGGGTCGAGGGGCCCTCGCGAATGGTCCTGGTGCAGGACCTGCCGAGCCTGATGTGGGCGGCCAACCTCGTCACCGAGTTCCACACCCACCAGTGGCTCGTCGACACCCCGGACGAGGCCGACCGGATCGTCTTCGACCTCGATCCGGGGGCGCCGGCGAGCATCGTGCAGTGCTGCGAGGTCGCGCTGTGGCTGCGGGAACGGCTCGCGGACGACGGCATCGAGGCCTACGCCAAGACCTCCGGCTCGAAGGGGCTGCATCTGCTCGCCGCCGTGCGCGGGGCCTCCTCCGAGCGGGTGTCCGAGTACGCCAAGGAGCTGGCCGTCGAGGCGGAGAAGGCCATGCCCCGCCTTGCCCTCCACCGGATGACCCGGAGTCTGCGCTCCGGGAAGGTCTTCGTCGACTGGAGCCAGAACGCCGCGCGCAAGACCACGGCGACCCCCTACACCCTCCGGGCGCGCCCCGAGCCGACCGTCTCGGCCCCGGTGACCTGGGAGGAGATCGCGCAGTGCGAGGCGCCCGCCCGGATGGACTTCGACGCGCGGGATCTCGCCACACGGGTGCGGGAACAGGGCGATCTGCTGGCTCCGCTACTGGATCCGGAGCGGGCCGGGTCGCTGCCGTAGCACCCGGAGCCTCGGGCGTGTCCGCACGGCCCTTGCCCGCACGGCCTCACACCCTCGCCCAAGTCCTCCGGTCCCGGGCCATCGCGTGCAGGGCCTCCACGTCCGCCGGTTTCAGGACGGCGGTGTGGTCGGCCAGGGTCTGGACGTCCGTGTCCGTCAGGACGCGGAGCTCGCGAGGTGGCGTCGGGAGCGACACGGTCGTGGGGCCCAGCAGGGCGAGCACGGGGTGGACCTCCGCCGTCAGGGCGTAGGAGGCGCGGTCGGCGTCGGTGCGAACGCGGCGGAGCAGGGGGTCCGGTTCGCGGCGGCCCAGGGTGACCATGGGGTCGGCGACCGTCACACGGTGCTTGCGCGCGTACAGGCTGTGTACGGCGTACAGCCCGCCGGGGCCGATCAGCAGATGGTGGATGCGACCGCCGCCGGGGAGTGGGAGGGAGTGCAGGGCGTGCCAGCCCGCGCCGTCCAGGCGGTCCAGGGCGTCTCCGACGGCCTGTTCGGCCGCCAGGGCCCGGCGGCGCGGGTCGGGGCGGAGGCGGCGGGCTGGGCCGGGGGCGCGGTCGAGGGCGACGAGGAGGGCCTCGCCGGGGCGGTTGGGGGCCAGGTCGTCGTCGGGGTGGAGCGCCAGGCGGGCGAGTTCGGCGGGGGTCGGCACCGGGGGCGGCCCCACCGTCACCGGGCCGGTGATGAAGGGCCCGAGAGCACGGAGCACGTCGTCCTCGCGGTCCGCGCCGAGCAGGTTGACCCGGGCCGCCTCACGGTCGTACCAGGCGATGTTCCTGCCGTCCGGGAGGCAGACGTACAGCCGTTCCTGGCCGTGTCGCCGGGCCGGTATGACGCGCAGTCCGTCCATGCACCATCACCCCCGACCATGGGAACAGGCGGGGTGCTGCGGGGGCAAGAACCCGGCTACCTTTGAGAGGAGTTGGGCAGGCCCCCGGGCGGTGATGGTGGGGAGGCTTTGTTGCGTACCCGCAGGAAACCCGATGTGCCGGCTCCGGAGAGCCCGTGGAGCGAGGTGGTCCCCGGACTGTGGATGGGCGGCCACGAGTACGCGGGCACCCTGGGCCATCCGGAGTTCGTCGTCGTACGGGACGAGTTCGACCTCGTGCAGACACTGCTGCGGCTGCCCGGACACGGCCCCGATCCGGGCGTCCGGCATCACGTCTGGCCCATTCCCGACGGGCCGCTCGACGGGACGCAGCTCGCCGGGGTGATCCGGCTGGCCGAGGCGGCGTGCGAGGCACTGGACGAGGGCCGCAGGGTCCTCGTTCGTTGTTACCACGGGTACAACCGTTCAGGGCTTGTCATCGCGCACGCGCTGATGCGCCGGGGCGACTCCGCCGAGACGGCGATCCGGCTGATCCGGGACCGCCGCTCGCCCTGGGCGCTGCACAACGAGCTGTTCGTCGAGTACCTGCGGGCCGGGCTGGCCACGGCCCGGCTGCTGGAGGAACTCACCGAGTAGGACGGCACAGGACCAGCACAGCACCCTGCCGGTGCGGCGGCAAACGGGCTCCCTCGCGCGCAAATGGGACTTCCGCGCGAATAGGGTGTACGGGGCCGGCGGGGTCGTGCCCGAGCCGCGTGATCACCCTCGAACCGCAGGAGTGCAGTGCCCCTCAGCCGTCCCGGAGGCCTTCCCGGAAGCCGACCCGGTCAAGCCCTCTGCCGACCCGGTCAAGCCCTCTGCCGACCCGGTCAAGCCCTCTGCCGATCCGGTCGAGCCGCCCGCCGCGCCGCCGCCGCCCGCCGCGCCGTCGTCGTCGCCTTCCTGCTGGCGACCGCCGCGGGCTGCGGGGACACCGGCGGGCTCGAGGGCGCCGGATCGACGCCGACGGCGGTCGGTCCGGCCCGGCTCTGGCCGGAGCAGACGCCCGCGTCCAGCCCGGCCTTCGAGATCGGCGAGGTGAACACCGAGGTGGTCAAGGGCGTCAAAGTCCCCGCCGGTGACGACATCCGCGGCGTGGACCCGGTCGAGGTCGTCCGGGCCGAGATCGCCGCGAGCCCGGGCGACTACGACGGCGGCAAGGCGCCGTACCGCGACACGGCCGGCCGTATGAGCGGCTGCGGCAAGGGCCCCGGGCACGGAAAGTGCCCGGTCCTCAAGCCGTACTACCGGGACCTGACCGGCGACGGGCGCGACGATCTGACGCTGGGCTTCCGGCTGCTGCCCGGCAAGACGACCGCGGTGCGCGTCTACACCGTGGAGAAGCACCGGCTGGTGCAGGTGATGTCGTGGGAGGACGCGCTGAGCGGGGTGGAGCTGGCCGGGCGTTCCCTGGTCATCCGTTCGCCGTCCGAGGTGGCGGGGTACGAGTACCGCCTTCAGTGGACCTGGGACCGGGACCAGCGGGCCATGCTCCTCACCCATGACGAGATGCTGCGCACCGGCCTGCGGAAGCACTCCCGCCACCCGTCCGCCTCCCCCTCGGCGAGCACCGGATGAGACCCACGCTCCCCCAGTGGTCGGGGACGCTCGCCGTGAAGGCCGCCGCCTTCATCACGGTGATGTGCTGCGCGCTGGCCGCCCTGCTCGGCGTCCTGGTGCATGTGCAGGTGACCGACCAGACCGTCGGCCAGGCCCGCGACCAGGCGTTGCAGCGGCTGGAGCAGGCGACGGAGCGGTACGAGGCCGGGGACCCGCTGCGGCGGGGCGCCGCGCTGGATCCCCCGGAGCTGCCCCGGAAGCTGCGGGATCTCGCGGTGGCCGGTGACCGGGGCACCATGGTGGCCGACCGCGAGGGACGCCCCACCATGTGGGCGGCGGGGCCGGCCGACGGCGGGCGGGCCCTGGCCGTGGCGGTGGACTACTCGCAGCAGGCGCGGACCATCGCGGGCCTGGACCGGGCGATCGTGTGGTCGTCGGGGCTGGCGATCGGGGCGACGCTGCTGGTCGGCGCGTTCGCGGTGACGCGGGTGACGCGGCGGCTGCACACCACGGCGCGGGTGGCCCGGCGGATCAGCGCGGGCGACCTGGACGCGCGCGTGAACGACCCCCGGACCGATCCGCGTACGAAGACTCCGGCGCGGCCATCGGACGAGGTGGCCGCGGTCGCCGCCGCGCTGGACTCCATGGCGTCGTCGCTGCAGGGCAAGCTGCTGGCCGAGCAGCGGTTCACGGCGGATGTGGCCCATGAGCTGCGCACACCGCTGACCGGGTTGCACGCGGCGGCCGAACTGCTGCCGCCGGGCCGCCCGACGGAGCTGGTGCGGGACCGGGTCGCGGCACTGCGCACGCTCACCGAGGACCTGCTGGAGATCTCCCGGCTGGACACCGGGCGAGAGCTGTTGGAGCTGGACACGGAGCGGTTGGGGCCGCTGGCCGAGCGGGCGGTGCGGGCCGCGGGGAACGGCACGGAGGTCAGGGTCGTACGGGATGTGTCCGTGGAGACGGACCGGCGGCGGCTGGAGCGGGTGCTCGGGAATCTCGTGGCCAACGCGCACAAGCACGGCCGGGGGCCGGTCGTACTGACCGTGGACGGGCCGGTGGTGACGGTTCGCGACCACGGGGACGGCTTTCCGGAGTACCTGGTGGCGCACGGTCCGCAGCGGTTCCGTACGGAGGGCGGGACCAGGGGGCACGGGCTGGGGCTGACCATCGCGTTGGGGCAGGCCGAGGTGCTGGGTGCGCAACTGCGGTTCGCGAACGCGCCGGACGGCGGGGCGGTGGCGACGCTGAGACTGGCGGTGGAGTGAGAACGCGAGGGCGCTCCTCCTATGGCCCACTGTGACGGGCGGGCCCCAGAGGGCGCTCCTAATGTGGCGATTAGTCAGCTTCGGTCCTTCCGCCCCCACATGGAGGTACTCCCCATGTCTCTGCGCTCCCGCCTCTCCATAGCCACCGTCGCCGCACTCCTCGCCGCCGCTGTCGCCGTGACGCCCGCCGTCGCGGACGACGAGTGGGACACGACGGGTGACACCACGCTGGGCGCCAGCACGATGGGAGGGGACGGACACCACCGCCCCGACGACGACCGGCGCTTCACCCGGGGCATCGTCACGGCGAACACGCTGGCGCTGCGCAGCGCCCCGAACCGCGGCTCGCGGATCATCCGGTTCGCCCACCGGGGCGACATCGTCAAGATCTTCTGCAAGACCCCCGGCCAGACCGTGCAGGGCAATCCGCTCTGGTACCTCCTCGCGGACGGTACCTGGGCCTGGGGCTCGGCCCGCTTCATCGACAACATCGGCCGCGCGCCACGCTGGTGCTGACACTCGGTCACCCAAACACACACAAGACGCACCGTTTGGGTAGGTTCCGGACATGAGCAAGGCCGGAATCACCGTGGCGACGGCGGACCCACCCGCGCCCGCCGTCCGCCCCCTCCCCCGGCGCCGTGGCATCGAGCTCGCCCTGATCGTCGTGGCCGTACTGCTGTCCGTGTACGGCTACTGCGCGGTGGGCCTCGCCCAGCGCGGCGCCCTCCCGCCCGGTGCCGCCGGCTACGGCGCCGGGCTCGGCGTGCTCGCGCTGCTGGCGCATATGGCGGTGCGGCTGCGAGCCCCGCACGCCGACCCCCTTCTCCTCCCCATCGGCGTGCTGCTCAACGGGCTCGGCCTGGTGCTCATCTACCGGCTCGACCTGGAGACCCCGGGCGACCGGGCGGCACCGGCCCAACTGGTGTGGTCGACGCTGGGCGTGACGCTGTTCATCCTGGTCGTCCTGCTGCTGCGGGACCACCGGGTGCTCCAGCGCTACACCTACGTCTGTGTCGTCGCCGTGCTCGTCCTGCTCACGCTGCCGATCCTGTTCCCGGCGGTGAACGGGGCCCGCATCTGGATCCGGGTCGCCGGGTTCTCGATCCAGCCGGGCGAGTTCGCGAAGGTGCTGCTGGCGGTGTTCTTCGCCGCGTACCTGGCCGCGAACCGCAACGCCCTCGCGTACACCGGCCGCCGCGTCTGGAAGTTCCAGTTCCCCACCGGCCGGGTGCTCGGCCCGATCGTCGCCGTCTGGCTGGTGAGCGTCGGCGTGCTGATCCTGGAGCGGGACCTCGGTACGTCGCTGCTCTTCTTCGGCCTGTTCGTCGTCCTCCTCTACGTCGCCACGGGCCGCACCGGCTGGATCGCCGTCGGGCTGCTGCTGGCCGCGCTGGGCGCGGCCGCCGTCGGCAGGCTCGAGCCGCATGTGCACAGCAGGATCGAGACGTGGCTGCATCCGTTCGCCTCGGTCGAGGCGGGCGAGGGCCCGAACCAGCTCGCCCAGTCCCTGTTCGCCTTCGCGGAGGGCGGCTTTCTCGGCACGGGCCTGGGGCTCGGCCACTCGGTCCTCATCGGCTTCGCCATGAAGTCGGACTTCATCCTGGCCACGGCGGGCGAGGAACTGGGCCTGGCGGGCCTGTCGGCCATCTTCGTCCTCTACGGCCTGCTGGTGGAGCGCGGCTACCGGGCGGGCCTCGCGCTGCGCGAGCCCTTCGGCCGGCTGCTCGCGGTGGGGCTCGCCTCGCTCGTGGCGCTCCAGGTGTTCGTGATCGCGGGCGGTGTGACCGGCCTGATCCCGCTGACCGGCATGGCGATGCCGTTCCTGGCGCAGGGCGGCTCGTCGGTGGTCACCAACTGGGCGATCGTGGCGCTGCTGGTCCGGGTGAGCGACTCGGCCCGGCGTCAGCACGACGGGCAGGAGACCTCATGACCCGGCACATCCGGCACGCCGGTCTCTTCTGCGCCCTGCTGCTGGTGGCCCTGCTGCTGAACGCCGCCCGCGTCCAGGTCGTCCAGGCCCCGCTGTACGACGGCCACCCCGCCAACCGCCGCCCGGAGATCGCCCGTTACGAGCAGCCGCGCGGGAACATCCTGGTCGGCGACCGGCCGATCACCGGCTCGAAGGACACCCGCGAGCACCTGCGTTACGAGCGGACCTACGCCGACGGCCCGATGTACGCGCCGGTCACCGGCTTCGCCTCCCAGCTGTACGGCACGACGCTTCTGGAGCACACCGAGGACGGCGTCCTGTCCGGCTCGCACCCGATGCTCGCGCCGTTCCCGCTGTGGAACGACTTCACGCGGGCCCGCAACGCCGGCGGGGACGTCGTGACGACACTCACCCCGGCGGCACAACGGGCGGCGCACCAGGGGCTCGCGGGGCGCAAGGGCGCGGTGGCGGCCCTGGAGCCGTCGACCGGCCGGATCCTGGCCCTGGTGTCCGCCCCGTCCTACGACCCCCAGCCGCTGTCCGGGAACGGAGCGGCGGCGGCCCGGGCCTGGAAGCGGCTGAACTCCGACCGGGACCGGCCGATGCTCAACCGGGCGGTACGGCAGACGTATCCGCCGGGTTCGACCTTCAAGATCGTCACCTTGGCCGCCGCGCTGGACGCCGGCCTGGTCCCGGACCTCGACAAGCCGACCGACTCCCCCGACCCCTACCGGCTGCCCAGTACGAGGACGCGTCTGTCGAACTACGCGAAGGGCTGCGCGGACGCCTCCGTGCGCGAGGCGTTCGTCTTCTCCTGCAACACGGTCTTCGCCCAGTTGGGCGTGGAGGTGGGCGTGCCGGGCATGACGGCGGCGGCCCGGTCCTTCGGCTTCAACGACACAACACTGCGGATCCCCTTCGCGGTGGCGCGGTCAACCTTCGACACCTCGCTGGACCAGGCACAGCTCGCGCTGTCGTCGATCGGCCAGTACAACACCCGCGCCACCCCGCTGCAGATGGCGATGGTGGCGGCGGCCGTGGCGAACGGCGGACAGGTACGGGAGCCCTATCTGGTGGAGCGCACGACCCGGCCGGGCGGCAGCACCCTCGCGACCGCCGGCTCGCGCCCGATCCGCCAGGCGATGACGCCCGCGACCGCCGCGCGGCTGCGCGGGCTGATGCTGGGCGTGGTCAGGAGCGGCACCGGGCGCAACGCCGCGATCCGCGGTGCCAAGGTCGGCGGCAAGACGGGCACGGCCCAGCACGGCATCGGCAACTCCGGCACGCCGTACGCCTGGTTCGTCTCCTGGGCGCAGGGCGATCGCGATCTGCAGCCGCGGGTGGCGGTCGCGGTCGTCGTGGAGGACGCGGACGCCGACCGCGGGGACATCAGCGGGGGCGGCGACGCGGCGCCGATCGCGCGGGCGGTGATGGAGGCGGTACTGAAGTCCCGGGACGGGCTGCCCGGCTCCTGAGACGGCCCTACCGCGGGAGGAGGCTGCCGACCTACCGTTCGGTCATGACTTCTGCCGCAGCCTTCGAACTCGCACAGGTCAACATCGCCCGCCTCAAGGCCCCGCTGGACTCCCCGCAGTTGAAGGACTTCGTCGACGCCCTGGACCCCGTGAACGCGGACGCCGACACCGCCGAGGGTTTCGTGTGGCGGCTGCAGGACGAGTCAGGCGACGCGACGAGCGTGCCCGTCTTCGGTGACTCCTGGCTGATCGTCAACATGTCGGTGTGGCGGGACACGGACGCGCTCACGGCGTACATGTACCAGGGCAGGCACCGGGAGATGCTCGCCCGGCGCCGCGAGTGGTTCGAGCGGGTCCAGGAGGCGATGGTGGCGATGTGGTGGGTCCCGGCGGGCCACCGCCCGACCGTGGCCGAGGCCGAATCCCGCCTCCTCCACCTCCGCACCCACGGCCCGACCCCGTACGCCTTCACCCTGCGCACGTCGTATCCACCCCAGGGGGCGACGTCCCTGCCGGGCGAGGTACCGGAGGGGCTGGGCTGCTCGGTCTAGCGGCGGCGGTCGATGGCGGTGAGGTCGATGTCGAGGGGGAAGGGGACGGTGAGTTCGAGCTTGTCGTGGAAGATGCCGTTGGGGACGTACGCCCTGGTCGCCGGGTCGAGCTCGTAGACGTAGACAACGGGAAGGCCACCGATCTCCTCGACCCGCCAATAGTGGCGGATGCCGGCCTTGGCGTACTTCCGGGGCTTCAGTTCGCGGTCGCGCTCCTCGGAGTCCTCGGACACGATCTCGACGGCGAGGATGACGTCATCGGGATGGACTCGCGTCTTCCGTGGACCTCTGTCCGCGTCGGCCCTGATCACCATCACGTCGGGCTCCGGTCGATCCCGCTCGCTGAGCTTGACGGTGAACTCCCGGAAGACATCCCAGTCGTCCGGGACCTGATCCAGCAGGCGGTGCTCCAGCAGACGCAGGACGCGCATGTGGAACTCGGTCTGTGGACTCATGAAGACGAGACTCCCGTCGATCAGCTCCGTGTGCGGAGGCAGGTTGGGAAGCTCGTCGAGGTCGTCCGCCGTCCAGCCGCCCTCGGGCGGACGAGGCCACTCGTAGTCGTCGTCCAGCCCGTAGTCACGCGCGGCGCTCATGATCGCTCCCATGTGCCGGAGTCTGCCTGGCACAGCCAGCGTACCCAGGGGAATATGCCGATTCGCCCATCGAACGAGTGATCAGCCGTCGAGCTGTTGACCGGCTTGGATCGCCCCCTCCACCTCCGCGACCCGCTCCCGCTCCTCCTCCGCGAACCGCTCGGCGTCCAGCTTCTCGGCGATCTCCTCGTCCTGGGACATCAGCAGGTCGAGGTTGGAGTCGCCCATGTCCAGGACGCCCATGTCGACGTAGGCCTGCTGGAGGCGCTTTCCCCACAGGCCGATGTCCTTGACGCAGGGGACGATGCGGCTGAAGAGGAGTTTGCGGAAGAGGGCGAGGAACTCGGACTGCTCGCTGCAGGCCTCGGCCTCGGCCTTGGGGATCCCGAAGTTCTCCAGCACCTCCACGCCCCGCAGCCGGTCGCGCATGAGGTAGCAGCCCTCGATGACGAACTCCTCACGCTCGCGGAGCTCGGCGTCGGTGAGCTGCCTGTAGTAGTCCCTGAGCGCCATCCGCCCGAAGGCCACGTGCCGGGCCTCGTCCTGCATGACGTACGCGAGGATCTGCTTGGGCAGCGGCTTGTCCGTCGTGTCCCTGATCATGCCGAAGGCGGCCAGCGCCAGGCCCTCGATCAGCACCTGCATGCCCAGGTACGGCATGTCCCAGCGCGAGTCCCGCAGCGTGTCGCCCAGCAGGGACTGGAGGTTGTCGTTGATCGGGTACAGCAGCCCGACCTTCTCGTGCAGGAACCGGCCGTAGATCTCGGCGTGCCGGGCCTCGTCCATCGTCTGGGTCGCCGAGTAGAACTTCGCGTCCAGATCAGGGACGGACTCGACGATCCGCGCGGCACAGATCATGGCGCCCTGCTCGCCGTGCAGGAACTGGCTGAACTGCCAGGAGGCGTAGTGCAGCCTCAGCTCCCCCTTGTCCTTCTCCGTCAGCTTCGCCCAGTGCCTGGTCCCGTAGAGGGACATCGCCTCATCCGGAGTCCCCAGCGGATCGTAAGGATCCACCTCCAGCTCCCAGTCGATCCGCTTCTGCCCGTCCCACTGCTTGTCCTTGCCCTTCTGATAGAGGGCAAGGAGCCGTTCACGGCCATCGTCGTACTCCCAGTTAAAACGGGCCGCGCCGCTCGCCGGCACCCGCCACACAAACTCTTCCGGTTCCTCGGCGTACAGGTCGAAGGTCGGCATGCCTCGCAGGTTCCTACGTGGTAGACGCCGCGTCAACAAGTCGCGCACAGGGGATTGACGAGCTTGCTGACACGCAGTCTCATAAAGAGGACAGTGACGTGTGCACAACGAGGTGGGCAGCCATGACGACCCTGACGGAAGCCGACGCGCTCGACGGCCTGCGCGACGCCCTCGGCCTGCTCAAGGACCGGGAGCAGGTGGCCCAGCGGCTGCTCGACTCCTCCGCCAAGCACTCCTTCGACCCGGACAAGGAACTGGACTGGGACGCGCCCTTCGAGGAGGGCAAGTGGTTCTGGCCCCCGGAGCTGGTCTCCCTCTACGACACCCCGCTCTGGAAGCGCATGGGCGAGGAGCAGCGCATCCTGCTCTCCCAGCACGAGGCGGCGGCCCTCGCCTCCCTGGGCATCTGGTTCGAGATCATCCTCATGCAGCTCCTCGTCCGCCACATCTACGACAAGGCCGCGACCAGCGCACACGTCCGCTACGCCCTCACCGAGATCGAGGACGAGTGCCGCCACTCCAAGATGTTCGCCCGCCTGATCTCCCACGGCGACACACCCTGGTACCCGGTCAGCCGCGCCCACCAGCACCTGGGCCGCCTGTTCAAGACCATCTCCACCACCCCCGGTTCCTTCACCGCCACCCTCCTCGGCGAGGAGGTCCTCGACTGGATGCAGCGCCTGACGTTCCCCGACGAGCGTGTGCAGCCCCTCATCCGGGGCGTGACCCGCATCCACGTGGTGGAGGAGGCCCGACACGTGCGCTACGCCCGCGAGGAACTCCGCCGCCAGATGGTGACGGCCCCGAAGTGGTCCCAGGAGTTCACCCGGGTCACCTCCGGCGAGTTCGCCCGGGTCTTCTCGGTGGCGTTCGTGAACCCGGACGTCTACACGAACGTCGGCCTGGACAAGCGCGAGGCCCTCGCCCAGGTCAAGGCCAGCGGCCACCGCCGGGAAGTCATGCAGAACGGCTCGAAGCGCCTGACGGACTTCCTGGACGACATCGGCGTGCTGCGCGGAGTGGGCCGCCGCCTCTGGAAGTCCTCGGGCCTACTGGCGTAGCACGCGGAGGACGCACCCGCACCCGCCGACTCACGGAAGGGGCCGTGTCGGGGGGTGTCCGCCCGCAGCGGTTGTCGCGTCAAC
>NZ_JBSHKH010000181.1:0-13238 GCF_053643595.1 Streptomyces sp. NPDC055506
GGCCGCACGAGCGAGCCGGGTGAGCGCCACGACGTTCACGGCCATCACCTTCTCCCTGGTCGCCGGCACGGAGCTGGGCACCAGCCCCGGTGACGTACGGCGGGCCGTCGGAGACAACACCGGACCGTTCCCGGAGCCGGTGGCGCTGAACGTCGTGCCCTGGGCCGGTTCGGCGCGCGACGACGGCTGGTCCTCCGAGGAGCTGAAGGTCCGGGACGAGTCCCGCAAGATCCTCGGCCTGCCGGATCTGCCCGTGGCCGTCACCTGTGTCCGGGTGCCGGTGATCACCACGCACTCGCTGACCGTGCACGCCCGCTTCGAGGGCGAGGTCACCGTCGACAAGGCCCGCGAGATCCTCGCCACGGCGCCCGGTGTCGTGCTGTTCGACAACCCGGCGGCCGGGGAGTTCCCGACCCCCGCCGATGTCGTCGGCACCGACCCGACCTGGGTCGGACGGGTGCGGCGGGCGCTGGACGACCCCACGGCGCTGGAGCTCTTCGTGTGCGGGGACAACCTGCGCAAGGGCTCCGCGCTCAACACCGCGCAGATCGCCGAGGTGGTGGCCGCGGAGCTGTCCTGATGGTGGACGGTTTGTAGGATCTGTGTGCGACATGTGAGCTGATCGATGGTCCGGACCACTTGTCCGCGGCGCTTCGGCATCAGAGGATTTATCTCCCCGTCCTCCGCAACCGTGCGGAGGGCGGGGAGCGTCTTTGCGGTCGCCCTTCGGCCGTGCAAGCGCTTCATCAGGCGTGGGGACGCCTGGAACCGGGCGTGGGGACGTCCGTTCATAATTGGACATAGGGGAAGAGCGGGACGCATGAGGGCATTTGACGCACCATCTGTTGTGCTGCCTGACGCGGGTAGACCGTCGACGGCGACGGTCGGCGTGAAAGTGACGCCCGGCACGTACAACCCTCACAGGGGTGAGCGTGTCCAACAGTCGTGGCAGAGGTACTCGACTTCAGCGCGGCACGCGGCACGGTCCTACGACCGCCCCGTCCGGCGGCTCTACGACCCCGCATGGCCGGTACGCCCGGTGGCATGCCGGTGATCGCGCCCGTGCCCGCAGCGCGGCCGGCCCGCATACCGAACCAGCGCGACGGCGCCGAGGACGATGCGGCGGCCGGCACCACCGTCGACCACCTCACCGAGACCTACCGCGCGCACTACCGCTCGCTGCTGGGTCTCGCCGCCCTCCTCCTCGACGACACCGCCTCCTGCGAGGACGTCGTCCAGGAGGCCTTCATCCGGGTCCACTCGGCCCGCAAGCGGGTCCGCGACCCCGAGAAGACCCTGGCGTACCTGCGGCAGACGGTCGTCAACCTCTCGCGTTCCGCGCTGCGCCGCCGCATACTCGGCCTGAAGCTGCTGTCGAAGCCCATGCCCGACATGGCCAGTGCCGAGGAAGGCGCCTACGACCAGCTGGAGCGCGACTCCCTCATCAAGGCGATGAAGGGTCTGCAGCGCCGCCAGCGCGAGGTGCTGGTGCTGCGCTACTTCGCGGACATGACCGAGGCACAGGTCGCCGAGGCCCTCGGCATATCCCTGGGCTCGGTCAAGGCGTACGGCTCGCGCGGTATCGCGGCGCTCCGGCTGGCCATGGAGGCGCCGGCATGAGCGCCCCGGACGGCGGCGCGGGCCGGGGCGGGGGCGACCGGCATGAGCCGACCAGGCCGCACGGGCAAGATCCGAAGCAATCGCACGCTGGGAACGGAACTGTGAACCACGGCCCCGACGACCAGAGCCCCGAGGGGTTCGACTCGGACGAGCTGGACCTGCGCACGATGCTGCACCAAGTGGTGCAGGAGGTGGAACCGCGCGACGGCACGCTGGAGTACCTCCGCAAGGCGGTGCCCCAGCGGCGGACCCGCAAGCGGCAGGCCGTCGTCGGCATGGCCGCCGCGTGTCTCTTCATCGGCACGGCTGTCCCCGCGCTCGTGCACGTCTCCAACTCCACCGGCTCCGACGCCAACCCGTCCGCCATCGGCCACGCCTCCGAGACCCAGGGCGGCGCGAGCCAGGGCAAGGGACCGGACGGCGGGGAGAGCAGTACGGGCAGCTCCTCCGGCAAGACCGAGGGCAAGGACAAGGGCGACAAGAAGGAGGAGGACAAGGGCAAGGGCACCGGCGCCACCACCGGCGCGACCCAGGGCGCCGACCCCTCCGCCACCACCGCCGCCGGTATCGCGGCGTGCACCGCGGCCCAGCTCGGCCCCGCCGGCGGAAGCAGCGCCGCCCCCGACTCCACGGGCGCGGTCTACGGCTCCTTCCGTGTCACCAACGTCTCCGCGGCGAGCTGCACTGTCACCGGCCCCGGCTCGGTGACCGCGCTGCCGCAGGGCACGGCCGACATCAGCAAGGTGAGCACGGCCCGGCACGTGGCCGGGGACGCTGCGGCGGGCCTGCCCGACCCGTCCCTGGAGGCGGCCCAGCTGGTGCTCGCGCCCGGAGCCGCCTACGACGTGAAGTTCGCCTGGGTCCCCACGGAGACCTGCCCCACCCCCGGCGGCAGCGTCGGCGGCCCCGGCGACCCCACCCCCGACCCCACCCCGTCGGGCGACACGACGGAGACGGGCGGCACCTCCACCGGCGGCGAGACGGGCACGGCCCCGCAGCTGGCCACGGAGGACGGCACGACCGACGGCAGCGTGGCGGTGACGTACACGCCGGGTACCGGCTCGGGCGCGAGCTCGGTCACGGTGACCAACGCGTGCGCGGGGACCGTGTACTGGACGGGCGTGCTGGCCGGCGCGTAAGGCCACCGGCCGGGTGGTCGCCGTCAGGCGACCACGCGCTCCGCTTCCTCGTCCTCCTGGACCAGCCCCAGCTCCGCGTCCCGGGCGAACTCCACCTCGCGCCGCAGCAACCGGAACCACATGAAGATCACGAACCCGACGAAGGCGAACCACTCGGCGGTGTAGCCGAGGTTCTGGAACGCCTTCAGGTCCAGCCCCGAGTCCGGCGGGGCGCTCGCGGGCACCGCCTTCATGCCCGAGTCACCCTTCGCCAGCGTGACCCACGCGTCGTACACGTCGTACGGCACCAGGTTCACCAGGGACGCCGCGCTGATCGCCGCGGTCTGCCCGGACGGCAGGCCGCCCTGCGCGCTGACGCCGTTGGCCCCCGGGGACTCGGACGCCTGGAGCGCCCCCGTGACCGTGACCTCACCGGTGGGCGGGGCGGGGGCCTCGGCCGCGTCCGGTGAACCGGGCAGCCAGCCGCGGACGACCGGCAGCGCCTCGCCCGAGTCGGTGCGCAGCAGCGTCAGGACGTAGTAGCCCCGCTTGTCGTCGAGCTCCCGGTCCGGCACCAGCAGCTGCTTGCCGTAGCGGCCGGTCGCGGTGACCTGCTTGCCGGACGTCGCCTTGGTCACCGGCAGCAGCTCGGCGAGCGGCCGGGGCGCCTCGTGCCGGGCCTCGGAGACCTGCTCGGTCGCGGTGCGGTGGTCCTGCACGCGGTCCTCGAACCGGCCCAGCTGCCAGGACCCCATGAAGATGCAGAAGGGGATGGACAACAGCACGAAGACGTTGATCCCCCACCATCGGGGCGTCAGCAGAAACCGGTACACACCCTTACGGTACGGGGCGGCGGGACGGTTCCCGCCCGCGGGGTGGGGCGCTGTCCCGGTACGCGCTTTCCGTTCCTCCGGACCCTGCCGGGAAGGGGGACCGGTGGAGGTTGTCCACAGGCTGGGGGCCTCGGCAGCGCGATGTCGGTCCAGGCGGGCAGTATGGGGCCATGACTGAGAGCAACGCGTCCGATGCGCGGGACCAGCGGGACCCGCGGGACCAGCACGAACAAGTGGTACAGGCGGGACAGCAGGAGCGGATGCCGGATTGGGAAAAGCGCTTTCGGGCGCCCCGGGTGTCCCTGCCCGACTGGGCGGAGGACGCGCCGGACCGCTCCCTGTTCGTGTCGAACGCGACAGGGACGTACGAGCTGTACGCGTGGGACCGGTCGACGGGCCACCAGCGCCAGGTGACGGACCGGCCGAACGGCACGACGGACGGCGTGCTGTCGCCCGACGGCGCGTGGATCTGGTGGTTCGACGACAAGGACGGCGACGAGTTCGGCGTGTGGCGCCGCCAGCCGTTCACGGGCGGTGCGGACGAACCGGCCGCCGCGGGTCTCGAGGCCTCCTATCCGGCGGGCCTCGCCCTCGGCCGCGACGGGCGCACGGCGGTCGTGGGCCGCTCGACGGACGAGGACGGCACGACGATCCACCTCGTCCGCACCGGCGAGGAGCCGGTGGAGATCTACCGCCACCGCGAGTCCGCCGGCGTCGGCGACCTCTCCCACGACGGCTCGCTCATCGCCGTCGAGCACACCGAGCACGGCGACGCCATGCACTCGGCCCTGCGCGTACTGCGCCCCGACGGCACCCCGGTCGCCGACCTCGACGACACCGAGGGCGGTACGCGCGAGCTCGGCCTCGAGGTCCTCGGCTTCGCCCCCGTCGACGGCGACACCCGCCTGCTCATCGGCCACCAGCGACGCGGCCGCTGGGAGCCCCTGGTGTGGGACGTGGCCTCGGGCGAGCAGACGGACCTGGCGCTGGAGCTCCCCGGTGACGTCAGCGCCGAGTGGTACCCGGACGGCACCGGCCTGCTCATCGTGCACGGCTTCGAGGCCCGCAGCGAGCTGTTCCGCTACGACCTCTCGAGCCGCGCCCTGGTGGAGATCCCGACCCCGCCCGGCACGGTCTCCGGCGCCACGGCCCGGCCCGACGGCAGCGTGGAGTACCTGTGGTCCTCGGCCGCCGAACCGTCGGCGCTGCGCTCCACGACGGGCGGTGTCGTGCTCGACCCGCCCGGCATGAAGTCACCCGGCTCGGTGCCGGTGGAGGACGTGTGGGTGGAGGGCCCCGGCGGCCGCATCCACGCACTGGTCCAGAAGCCGGAGGGCACCACCGGCCCGCTCCCCACCGTCTTCGACATCCACGGCGGCCCGACCTGGCACGACAACGACTCCTTCGCGGCGGGCCCGGCGGCCTGGGTCGACCACGGCTACGCGGTGGTCCGGGTCAACTACCGCGGCTCGACGGGCTACGGCCGTGCCTGGACCGACGCCCTGAAGCACCGTGTGGGCCTCATCGAGCTGGAGGACATCGCCGCGGTCCGGGAATGGGCCGTCAGCTCCGGCCTCGCCGACCCCGACCGCATCGTCCTCACCGGCGGCTCCTGGGGCGGCTACCTCACCCTCCTCGGCCTCGGCGTCCAGCCCGACGCGTGGACGCTGGGCATCGCGGCGGTCCCCGTCGCCGACTACGTCACGGCGTACCACGACGAGATGGAAGCGCTGAAGGCGATGGACCGCACCCTCCTCGGCGGCACCCCGGAGGAGGTCCCCGACCGCTTCGAGGCGTCCTCCCCTCTGACCTACGTCGACCAGGTCAAGGCCCCGGTCTACATCTCGGCCGGCGTCAACGACCCGCGCTGCCCGATCCGCCAGATCGAGAACTACGTCAAACGCCTGGAGAAGCGAAGCGCGATCCACGAGGTGTACCGCTACGACGCCGGGCACGGCTCACTGGTGGTGGACGAACGGATCAAGCAGGTGCGGCTGGAACTGGAGTTCGCGGAAAGGTACCTGCGGAAGTCGTAACCGCGGGCATGCGTGCCTCCCCCAGTGCCTTAAGGGCCTGGGAGGTGCCCCCAGGGCGGCACGGGTGGGCGCGGGCGGCACCCCGCTGCGCCGGGTTGCGCCACGCCCCGGCCTCAGCTCCGACGCCGGGCACCTTGTAACGCCGAGCTGCGCAGGGGCACCGCTCAGCGTCACGTGCCCGCCCGCTCCCGCCTCCTCCGCCCCAGCAACTCCGCCAACCCCCGCCGAGTCGCCGCCAGCACCACCCGGTCCCCAGCCCCCAGCACATACGTAGGAGGCAGATCCCACACCAGCCCCGAGGCCGGCGCACCCTCCTCCTCCGCACCCTCCCCTTCACTCCGACGCCCCCCAGGAGGTGCCGTATTGAGCGCCAGCACCCGCCAGGCCCCGCCCCGGAACGCCTCCGCCACCGTCCTGCCCTCCAGCTGCGGATGCCCGGCCACCTCCACCTCCGCGAACAGCAGCACCCGCCGCTCCACCGGAATCGCCCCCAGGATCTGCCGCCCCATCATCGCCCCGGCGAACGCGGGCGCGGCCAGATGGGACACACTCCGGCTCCGGGTGAGGGCGAAGGGATGCGCGGCCCGCAGGGTCCGGTACACGGCGGTCGCGAAGTCGTCGTCGTACAGCCGCAGCACGACCCGCAGATCGGGCCGCACGGACCGCGCGTACAGCGAGGCCTCCAGATTCGTCGTGTCCGCACTGGTCAGCGCCAGCAGCGCGTGCGCCCGGTGGATCTTGGCGGACTCCAGCACCCCTTCCTGTGTGACGTCCCCGAGCACCACCGGCACCCGCAGCCGCCGCGCCGTGGCCATCCCCCTGGCCTCCGGGTCGGACTCGACGCACACCACGGGAATGTGCAGCTCGCGCAGCCGCGTCAGCACCCGCGTCCCGATCTTGCCGAGCCCGAGCAGCACCACGTGCCCGCCGAGCCCCCGCGGGGGCTTGCGCAGGGTGGACGCACTGCGGAACGTGCCCAGGGCCTCCAGCACCGCGGCCAGCAGCACCGGCAGCAGCAGCAACCCGACCAGCCCGGACAGCAGTTGCAGGACCTGCCGCCCGATCGACTCGTGGTACGCGGGATCGTTGATGCCGAAGAGGTCGAGGAGCGTGACGTACGTGGCGTACAGGGGATGCTCCCCGGTCACGAACATCAGCGCGACGGCGAGCGCGAGCACGCACCCGACCAGCCCGGCCAGCGACCACCGCAGCCGGCGCGAGAACAGCGAGGCGAACGGCGGCACACCGCCCCGCCCGGAGGGCAGCGACGGCCCGGAGTACGCCACCTGCTCCAGGACGACCGTCCCGCGCCCGGTCGCGGACGCCACCGCCATCTCGTCCGGGAGCAGTTGAGGCCCGTGCTCCCCGCTGCTCTCGGAACCGTCGGCGCCGGCCGGGTCGTTGCTCGTGGCGGACAGCAGCGCCAGGGTGCACAGCCCGGGGTCGGCCACCTCGCCCGGCTGCGGCGGCTGCCGCTCCACGGCCCGCAGTACGAGTCCCTCAGTCTGGACGACCTTGCTGGTGCCGACGAGGGCGGTGGCGGCCAGCGCGGGCGCGGCCGTGTCGGCGTCGGACAGTACGGTCGTCGAGGTGTCGACGCCCGTGCCCGGCCCCGCCCCGGAGGCCACGGCCGCCGTCTGGTCGAGCAGTTCCTCGATGTGCTGCCCCAACCGCCGGTTGTAGAGCCGCAGTACGAGTCTCAGACTGGGGTTGATCCGGCGGGCCGTCAGCGCGGCGCGGATATTGGTCTCGTCGTCGTCGTACACGAGCGCCAGAGCCGCCGCCCGGTCCGCGCCCACCTCGGTGAGCACGGCCTCGGTGATCTCGGCGGCCTCCACGACCTGTTCGGTCGCGGCCGGTTCGGCGCTGCCCGTGCCCGTCCGGTTGACGGCCGCGCTGACCCGGTCGAGCAGGGCCGCCGAGGCGGCCCGGGCCCGTCCGACCACCGGCTGTCTTACCCGGCGCCCCGACGGCGGCACGACGAGCGTGACCTGTTCGCCGTAGACACCCCGGAGTTCGGCGGCCAGCCGATGGGCGAGCCCGTCGTCACCGCATACGACCATGTGCGTGGCCGGTTCGCCTGGCTGACCTTGATTCGGAACGCTCCCCACAAGGGAGAAGACTGCCTCACCGGGACGGCTGGTTCCAGAAGGGAACCGAGGTGCTTGAACGCCCGGGCCCGCCCGTCCGTATCGAAGGGGAGGCAATGCAAGCCCATGCGCACCACCGGAGGTACCGGGCCCGTGGCCACCACGAAGACCGTCCCGAGGGAGAGCGGCGAGCACGGGGACATCGAGGCGGACCGGGGCCGGGAAGGCCAGAACGGCCGGGAAGGCCAGGACGGCCGGGACGAGGGCAGACACCTCAATTCCGCCCTCCTGCTGACCCTTCTGCTGGTCACGGCGGTGATGTTCCAGGGCCCGATCCGCGGCGCCCTGGCCGCACCCGTGATGCAGAGCTGGATGACGGTCTTCGTGGCGGTCATGGTCCAGGCGCTGCCGTTCCTGGTCCTCGGCGTGCTGCTGTCGGCGGCGATCGCGGTGTTCGTGCCGGCGTCGTTCTTCGCCCGGGCCCTGCCGAAGCGCCCGGTCCTGGCGGTCCCGGTGGCGGGCGCGGCGGGCGCGGTGCTGCCGGGCTGCGAGTGCGCCTCGGTGCCGGTCGCCGGAGCACTGGTGCGCAGAGGCGTCACGCCCGCGGCGGCGCTGGCGTTCCTCCTCTCCGCGCCCGCCATCAACCCGATCGTGCTGACGGCGACGGCCGTGGCCTTCCCCGGCGACCCGGAGATGGTCCTGGCCCGTTTCGTCGCGAGCCTGCTGGTGGCCTGCGCGATGGGCTGGCTCTGGCACCGCCTCGGTCGCACGGACTGGCTGCGTCCCCCGGAGAGGGCGTCGTACGAGGGCCAGGGCAAGGTCGCGGCCTTCTGGGGCTCGGTGCGCCACGACGTGACACACGCGGGCGGCTTCCTGGTGATCGGCGCGATGGCCGCGGCGACGCTGAAGGCGGTGGTGCCGGGGGAGTGGCTGCGTACGGCGGCCGGACACCCCGTGTGGTCGGTCCTGTTCCTCGCGGCGCTGGCCGTCCTGCTGTCCATCTGCTCGGAGGCGGACGCGTTCGTGGCGGCGTCCCTGACCCAGTTCTCGCTGACGGCCCGCCTGACGTTCCTCGTCGTCGGTCCCATGATCGACCTGAAGCTCTTCGCGATGCAGGCGGGCACCTTCGGCCGCGCCTTCGCCCTGCGCTTCGCCCCCGCGACCTTCGCCCTGGCCGTCGTCGTGTCGGCCCTGACCGGAACGGTCCTGCTGTGAACCGCCTGGCCCAGAGCGCCCTCCTCTTCCTCCTGGGCGCCACGCTGCTGCACGCCGGCATGACCGACCTCTATCTGCGCTACGTCAAGGCGGGCCTGCGGCCGCTGGTCCTGCTGGCGGGCGTGGTACTGATCGCGACGGCGGCGGCGACGCTCTGGTACGACCGCCGGGGCAGCGGGCACGGCCACGATGGCGCCGGGGGCGGACACGAGGGCGCCGGGAGGGGGCACGACCACCACCACGAACCCCGCGTCACCTGGCTCCTCACGCTCCCCGTCCTGGCCCTGATCCTGGTCGCCCCGCCGGCCCTGGGCTCCTACAGCGCCTCCCACACCGGCACGGCCCTCCAGAAACCCTTCGGCTTCCCGGACCTCCCTGCCGACGGCCCTCTCCGCCTGGGCGTGGCCGACTACGCGGGCCGAGCGGTGTACGACAACGGCCGCTCCCTCCGCGGCCGCGAACTGAAGATCACCGGCTTCGTCACCCTGGACCGCGCCGGCACCCCCTACCTGGTCCGCATGGGCCTCAACTGCTGCGCGGCGGACGCCCAGCCGGTCAAGATCGCCCTGACCGGCGACATCCCCCCGGTCCTGAGCCCGGACACCTGGCTGGAGATCACCGGCCGCTACACCCCGCGCCGCACCAAGGACCCGGTCAACAACGGCCCCGTCCCGTACCTCGAGGTCACCCGCGCCAAGCCGGTCCCCACCCCGCACGACCCCTACGACGAAACATGGAACACCTGAACTGGCGTACTAGAAGCCGCACTTCCGGGTACTCGTGAATCCCGCTGCTGAGCGAGGGGGACGCATGACCACACACAGAGGCGAGTTGCGCACCGAGGCCCGCGAGGAACTCGTAAAGGCCGACAACAGGGCCGAACTGACCCTGGCGACCCTGGGTGCGGCCCTGACCGCCCTGCTCGGCGCGATCGCCGCGGGCGTCATCGCACCCGCCCAGTACGCCGTGATCCCCCAGCTCCTGGTCTGGGCCGGCTGCGCGGCCTGCGCCCCGTCCCTGGTCCTGCTCGGCCTGGCCGCGAGGCCCCGCACCGTCTGGGTCAAGTACCGCTGCATACGGCGGGGGATGGCCTGGGGAGCGGTCTTCCTCACGCTCACCTTGGCGGGAACGCTGGCCGGGGCGCTCACATAGGGGCTGCACCGGGGGCTGTGCCGAGCCCTCCCCACGGGAGAACCCGGCACAGGCTCAGCAGATCAGACCGAGCGGCTCGCCTTGAAGCCGTAGTGGATGACGTCCTTGCCGTCCTCGTCCCAGTTGAGACGCAGGGCCCCGTCGGCGTACGCGCTCTTGCCGCCGACCTTCTTCTTGATCGTGGAGGACGTCCACGAACCGTTCCCGCTGCCGTTCATGGCGGCCAGCTTGGACCGGATGCCGAAGTCCTTCTTCAGCAGGACGCTGTCCGCGCCCGCGTCGGAGTGCTTGAGGTACAGCCGGAACTGGGCGCTGTCGAAGGTCTCCGACAGGTCGGTCCCGGAGTACCACGGGGGAGCGTCCCAGGTCACCTTGGCCTTGGCGTAGACGTAGCTGCCGGACCGGGCCACACAGTTCTTGACGGTGAAGTCCCAGTTGTCGCCCCAGGGACCGGTGTACCCCGCGTCGTCGATGGTCTTGGAGCTCTCCTTGCACTTCCAGCTCAGCGCGGCCGCCGGCGAGACGGACAGCACGGACGCGCCGACGACGGTGGCACCGACCAGCGCGACCGACATGAACTTCTTTCCTGCGGAAGACTGCCGGGAAGGCACTGTTCGACGCAGATTCACTATCAGGTTCCCCTCGTTGTGGTGTTGCGATCTGCCCACTCATGAGCAGAGAACGATCACCCTACAACGTGTTTACGACCGCACATGATCGAAGTGGCCTGGGAGTGGTGGCAGTTGGCATCGCGAGGGCAAGCGGAGAACGGGTTCAGGGGCGCCGGACGGTGGTCCCCCGGACGACGAGGCGAGGCGCGCCGAGGTCCTCGGCTCGGCCGGCATGTTCACCCTGGGCGACGCCCGCCGCACACACCTGACCGCAAACGGCCTGGACGGCCTCACCGCCCTCGAGTCGGTCACCACTGGGCTACCAGCCAGGCTAAAGTGACACCACGGGTACGGGTACGTACGCGTACCCGCACCTCGGGTCGATGCGTGAAAGGGAACTCTCGCCATGTCTGATGCCAACGTCCGCATCCCCGCCGACGCCCGCGACCGCCTGGCCGAGATAGCTGCTGGGGAAGGACTGTCTTTGCGCTCCTACCTGGCCCGGCTGGCCGAGACCCTGCTCACTCCGGCCGAGCGGGCAGAGCGGGCAGAGAAGGCACAGGCAGTGCTGCGGGAGTGGAACGGTTACGACGTCGACGAGCACCAGCAGGCCGAGCTGGACGCCGAGCTGGACCGCCGCATGGCCGAGGCAGGTGCCCCGTGACCCGTGATGTGCACGTGTTCCTGGACGAGAGCGCGATGGTGGCCGCCGACCGGGGCAGCGTACTGACCTCGCGGCTCATCCATCGAGCTCACGCCGAGCCGGGCTGGTTCCTCTATGCCACGGTGTGTGCCCTGGTCGAGGCCGACCGGGCCCGGCCCGGTACCGCGGAGCACATCGCGGCGCTGCCCGGCGTCGCCATCGTCGACCTGGACCTGCCTGCCGCCCTCTCGGTGGCCCGCGCGACCACATGGGCCGACGCCCACACGCTCTATGCCGCCCAGCCCAGCCCCGACCGACCGGATGGTGCGGTGATCGCCACCGCCAAGCCACACATGTGGAAGGAGCATCCGGTGCGCACCCTGGACCTTAGTCCCTGAACCCAGCCCATCTGCGGTCAGCAGGCCGGACGGAGACGGACCCCCGATTCCCTGGACCGGCATTCCCTGCAGCACCCGGGCTCCGCCGCGCGAAACGCCCGCTCACATCCGTCACAGGTCTGAAAGGGCAGCACGACCGGCCGGCTCGCACCCTCGGCGAGCGGGCGCGGAGGCGGCGCGGGCAGGGGAGTCTCCCGCAGACGGAAGGCGAGGATGCCCGCCGGCCGGGTCAGGAAGCGATCGGGGAGCCGTGCGGTCATCAGCACGGTGATCTGGGAGGCGTCGACCCCGGCCGCGAGCCACTGCGCGACGGCCGGCGCCAGCCGCACGGCCTCCTGCTCGGACAGCACGAGACGCGGATCGACGCGGCGGAGCGAGACCAGAACGGCAAGCGCCTTGGGATCGGCGTCGGAGAGCGACGCGGGTTTCTCCGGCTGGTTCTGAGCGGGGGCGGGCGCCGCTTTCTCGACTGCGGGCGACTTCCGGGGCCGGGGCGGCTCGGGCGGTCCGCCATCAGGGGCACCCCCGGGCACGTCGTAGAAGTAAGTCCGCGTACGGACCTGCCCGGTGGGCGTTCGCTCACGGCGGCGCTCCAGATACCCAGCCCCCTCAAGCTCCCTGAGGGCCCGCGAGATGAGGATCTCGCCCTCGCTGAAGTGCTTGCACAGGGCACTGATGGTCACGGAAGAACCGTCGGGCAAGGAGGAGATGTACGCCGCGACACGACCGTGACCGCGCTGCCGCGTCGCTGGACATGCGCGGCGTTACGGGCCCAAGGCTGCGAGAGGGGCATGTTCACCCCGCGCAGAGGCCGCTCCGCAACTCTCGACGACCTGATCAGCAGGGGCCTACTCTAGCCAACACCCACCCCGGCGGAACGAATACGGCGAGACCTCCACCAACCCCAGACCGTGTGGCCCACCATAGCGATCGCAACGGCAACAGCTGTGTACCGAACGGTGGTCCAGGTCCCCAGAACAACCTGACTCGGCCCGCGCGACTCCGTCTCCAGACGCATGGAAGTCTCATAAAAAGCCACCAAGGGAACAAGCAGCCGGAAGGACAGGCCGCCGATGCCCGGCACCTGTGCGAGGTTCCCCAGGAGCCCAAGGGGTGCTCCAAAGAGGAATGCCAGCACACCCCAGAGGGCAATTCCGGATGATCCCGCACCTGAGGAATCCAGTCCATCCAGTGAGGCCAGATTTGCCTTAATCAGGTAGTAGGTCACGACACCGATTGTCAGCCCCACAGGGGCGAGGACAACTGATTCGATTTTGGACCGGCGGAAATAACCCACCAGAAACGCGTAACAGGCCCACGGCCACCCACCGGTGAAAACGGCGCCCACGGCCGCACCTGGACGGCCACCCCACTGCTCAGCGGTAGGCCCTATCAGGCCAAGCAACAAGCCAAGCCCAAGCGGCACCGCAAACGATGCGACGCGAGAATCCCAAAATTTCACTTTTCGCCTTCCGGTCCTAGTGTGGCATGACTCCGGGCCCGTGTGCGCCCGGAGTCATGC
>NZ_JBSHKH010000182.1:0-12894 GCF_053643595.1 Streptomyces sp. NPDC055506
GTCCGCCACCGGCGTGCCGGTGCGGGTGATCGCCCGTTCCTTGTTGTGGCAGAACGGGATTCCGCTGCTACTCGGCATCGTGCTCGCGACGGTGACCGCGTCCGGTTCGGCGGCCAGCGTGGTCACACGGGCGGTGGAGGCGACCTCGGCGCCGCCCAGGTCGATGGCCGTACGGGCCTCGGCGGACTGGGCGTTGACGACCTTGACGATCAGGTCACCGGTCTTGGCGTCCTTGGTGACGACCTGGCGGAACGGCTCGGCCGGCTTGTCGTCCTTGAAGCTGCCCCACTCCTTGCCGTCGAGGAAGAGGGTGACCTGACGGCCTCGGACCTTGATGTCGATGTCGTAGGCGCGGCCGGTCTCGATCGAGCCCGCCTTCGTCATCAGTGTGCCCTTGCCACCGTCCACGGCCTGCTCGATCGCGGACTGGGTGTTGTTCCAGCCGCCCAGGTTCCACCAGTAGTAGTTGCCGGTGTCCTTGACGCCGAAGGCGACCAGGAAGCCCTCCTTGCCGGACTTCTTGGTGGCCTTCACATGCAGGTCGTAGTCCTTCCAGGCCGGGTCGCCAGCCGTGACCATGGTGTTCTCGGTCGCGGCGTCGGTCTGGACGTACTGCCCGTCCTGGATGCTCCAGCTGCCGCGGCCGCTGCCCGTCCACTTCGAGGCGTCACCGGAGAAGTCGTCGCTCAGCAGGGTCGAGCCGTCCGCCGAGGTGACCTTCACGTCGTCGTACGCGGCGCTGGTCGCCCAGGTGGACAAGCCGACGGCACCCGTGATCGGGCCGCTGACGTCCGGCGTGGTGGTGGCCTTCGACGGGACGACCCGGTCACCGACGTTGGTCATGAACAGCTTCTGGACCTCGTAGTTGGCCGAGTTCCAGGAGGCCCGGTTGTTGAACCAGATCATGTCGGGCCGCCACTGGACGTAGTCCTCGTTGGCGAGCAGGGGGGCGTACGAAGCGAGCTTGACGATGTCCGCGTTGCGCTCCAGGCCGGTCATGTACGCGGCTTCGGAGAGACCGTTCTTCCAGGCGTTGCCCTGGGAGGCGTACTCACCGAGGAAGACCTTGGGGCCCTTGCGGTCGTAGGAGTCGTAGCGGTCGTTGTTCTGCAGGAACCAGTTCGGGCTGTTGTAGTAGTGCTCGTCGACCATGTCGACCTTGCCCTCGCGGTTGAGCTGCCAGGCGGTGTCGAAGGTCGTGCCGGCGTCGTCCGGGCCCGAGTTGGAGATGACGGTGATGTCCGGGTACTTCGCCGCGATGGCGGCCCGGAACTGCTGGAAGCGGGCGAAGAACTCCCTGGGGAGGTTCTCCTCGTTGCCGACCCCGATGTGGGTGAGGTGGAACGGCTTGGGGTGGCCCATCTTCGCGCGCACCTTGCCCCACTTGGAGGTCGCCGGTCCGTTGGCGAACTCGATGAGGTCGAGGGTGTCCTGGATGTGCCGCTTGAGCAGGGCGTCGTCGTCCGTGGCCTTGTTCTGGCCGCAGCCGGTCACCAGCGCCGGGACGACGGGCAGCGGCATGGCGCCGATGTCCTCGGAGAGGCGGAAGTACTCGTAGTAGCCGAGGCCGTAGCTCTGGTTGTAGCCCCAGAAGTTGGCATTGGTGGCGCGCTCCTCGACCGGGCCGATGGTGTCCTTCCACTGGTAGCTGCGCTTGCGCTGCCAGTTCGAGGCCTCGCTGTAGTCCTCCATGGAGCCGGTGTTGACCAGGCAGCCGCCGGGGAAGCGCACGAAGCCCGGCTTGAGGGCGGCGATCTTCTCGGCGAGGTCCTTGCGCAGGCCGTTCGGCTGGTTCTTGTACGTCTCGCGCGGGAACAGCGACACCTCGTCGACCGCGGCGGCGTTCGCCGAGGCCACGGCTAGGCGGCCGCGGTTGCTGGTCCGGGTCGCGGTGAAGGTGGCCTTGTACTTGGCCCAGCCGCCCTTCACGGCGACCTGGCGTGCGGTGGCCAGCGTGCCCGCGGTGTCCTTCAGCGAGACGGTGAGCGTGCTGCCGCTCTCGGCGCGGGCCCACACGGAGAAGTCGTACCGCTTGCCCTGGTCGACCCGGATGCCCGTGTTGTAGCCGGCGTTCGTGACGGACGCGCCGGCGCCCAGGGAGAGGTAGTTGCGGTTGCGCGCGTTGAGGCGGCCCGCGTCGTTCACGACCTCGGCCGTGCCGCCGACCGCCCAGGAGGTCAGGGGCGTGTAGGAGCCGTTGTCGGCGGTGGAGTACTCGAAGGATCGGTTCTGCACGAGCTCGGCGTACAGACCGCCGTCGGCGGCCCGGTTGATGTCCTCGAAGAAGACGCCGTACATCGTGTCGTCGATCGCCGCGCCCTTGGCGGACGGGTCGACGGTGATCGCGTAGTCGGTGACGTCCTCGGCGTGCGCGGGGGCCGGTACGAGGGCTGCTGCCGTCAGGAGGGCGGTGGTCGTGAGACCGAGTCTCCATCGGGTTCGGGCGGTGCGTGGCATGGATACTCCGCGGCTCTCTTGTAGAGGAGTGTTCGAAATATCAGACATTGATCAGGACTTCGAACGGCAAGATAGGGAGGGGGCCGATGCGCGTCAATGGGTCGCGCAGCAACGGGTGGGACGGAGAGCGGGACGGAATGGGCGAGTTCTGGCCAGTGCCGGACGCACTGGCGTATCTGGCCGGACGCTGGGGCGTGACGCGGTCGGTGCGGGATCTCGCCGGCGGCGAGCAGGGGGAGTTCTCCGGAACCACCGATTTCCGGACGGAGTCAGGCGGCGGCCTGCTGCACCACGAGTCGGGCACCTTCGTCTGGCAGGGAGTCGCCCGGCCCGCCGAGCGGACACTGCGGTTCCTGCGCGGCCCGGACGGTACCGCCGACGTGCGGTTCGCGGACGGCCGGCCGTTCCACGACCTGGATCTGACGTCCGGGCGGCATGTCGCCGACCACCCCTGCTCGGCGGACCTCTACCGCGGCGAGTTCACGGTCCTGGACGCGGACCACTGGCGGACGGTGTGGCGGGTGCGCGGTCCGGCCAAGGACCTGGTGCTGCGCACCGACTACGCGCGCGAGGGCTGAGCGGACGCCCCGTCGAAGCGCAGGTTCCAGCGCCCGCCACGGCCTGTCACCGAGGTCGTCGACAGCGGGCGGACGTCGATGTTCCAGTACGTCGAGGGCGGCGCCTTCAGTGCGTAGACCACGGCGGCGCGGATCACGGACGGCTCGGCCACCGCCACGACACGGCAGCCGTCGTCGACGGGCCGGGTGTCGAGCCAGCCGCCGACCCGGGTGATGAAGTCCATCAGCGACTCACCGCCGTGCGGGGTGGCACGCGGGTCGGCGAGCCAGGCGTCCACGGCCTCCGGCTCCCGGGCCATCGCCTCGCCCAGGGTCAGCCCGCGCCAGCGGCCCATGTCGCAGTCCCGCAGGGCGAGTTGCACGAGCGGCGCGTACCCGAGCCCCTCCCCCGTCGCACGGCTGCGCGGGGTCGGCGAGCAGTAGCGCAGCTCGGCCGCGGCGAGCGGCAGCAGTTCCCGGGCGGCGAGCTCCACCTCACCCCAGCCGGCCTGGTCCAGCGGCCGGTCGTCCTCGAATCTCTCGGCGAGCAGCGGAGAGCTGCGCGCTGCGGCGACGAATGTGACCCGAAGTGGCATGCGGCGATCGTGGTTCCCGCAAGTGCGCAGGTCAAGAGGTGTTACCTGGGAGTTACCCAGGGTGCGCCGGCCCTCACCGGCCGAAGATGAGCGCCATCCAGTGCTCGGGGTGCTCCAACTCCGCGAAGCCCAGCCGCTCGTAGACACCGTGCGCGTCGTGCGTGGCGAGCAGGACGCGGCGGACCCCGTACTGCCGCAGCTCTTCCCGTACGGCCGTCAGGAACGCGGTGCCGACGCCCTTGCCGCGCACCGACGGGTCCACGTACACATCGCACAACCATGCGAAGGTGGCCCGGTCCGTGATGACCCGGGCATACGCCACCTGCTCCCCCGAAACCGTCTCGAACACGCCGAAGTTGAGCGAACCCTCGATCGCCCGGTCCTGCTTCTCGCGGGAGCGTCCCAGCGCCCAGTACGCGTCGGTGGACAGCCAGCGGTGGACACGCTCGGGGTCGATACGAGCGGGGTCGGCGGAAATCTCGTAGCCCTCGGGCAGGGGCGGCGTCTCGGTCATGACGGGATGCTCGCAGGCACCCGCCCACGCGTCGAACGCTTATCCCAGCACCTCGTCGCAGGCCGCACGCAGCCGCCGTACGCCCTCCGCGATCTCCCCGGTCCCCGCGACCGCCGCGAAGCTCAGCCGGATGTGCGCGGCCGGCGGCTCGGCGCTGAAGTAGGGGCGCCCGGGAGTGATCGCGACACCCGCGCGCAGGGCGGCACCGGTCAGGGCGGACTCCTCCACGCCCTCGGGCAGCCGCGGCCACAGGTGGTAGCCGCCCGACGGGATGTGCGGCAGCGCGAAGCCCGGCAGGTGCAGCCCGAGCGCGGTGGTCATCGCGTCCCGGCGCGCCTTCAACTCGGCGGAGACGGAACGCAGATGACGCGGCCAGGCGGGCGAGCCGACGAGTTCCAGCGCCGCCTCCTGAAGGGGCCGGGGCACGAAGAAGGTGTCGACGACCTGGATGGCGCGCAGCCGCTCCAGGACCGGCCCGCGCGCGGCCAGGGCGCTCACCCGGAAGCTCGGCGAGGTCGCCTTGGTCAGCGAGCAGACATGGACGACGACGCCGTCGGGGTCGTCGGCGGCCAGCGGGCGCGGCAGCGGCCCGGCGTCCTCGTGCACCAGCCGCCGTACGAAGTCGTCCTCGACGACGAACGCGCCGGCCTCGCGCGCGATGCGCAGCACCTCGGCGCGGCGCTCGGGCGCGAGCACCGCACCGGTGGGGTTCTGGAAGAGCGGCTGGCAGACGAAGGCCGGGGCGCCGGTGGCCCGGAAGGCGTCGGCGAGCAGCGCCGGTTTCACTCCGTCGGCGTCCACCGGGACGGGCACCGGGCGCAGGCCCGCGGCACGGGCGATGGCGAGCATGCCGGGGTAGGTCGGCGACTCGACCAGGACGGGGGCGCCGGGCGGGGCGAGGGCGCGCAGGGAGGTGGTGAGCGCGGACTGTCCGCCCGCGGTGACCAGCACCTCGGCGGCGGTGAAGGACTCGCAGATGCCACGCGCGAACCATTCGCGCAGCTCCGGCAGCCCCTCCATGGGCGGACGCCCCCAGGCACCGGGACGGCGTCCGGCGCGCGACAGGGCGGCGGCCATCGCCCGCTCCGGCTGCAGCGACGGGTGCAGATAGCCGCCGTTGAACTCGATCACGCCGGGCGGCGGGGCGGCCAGCGACACCAGCACCCCGGAGGCGTCCACCGAGCGCGGTACGAGGTCGGCGGCGCCGTCCGCGCTGAGGGCGACCTCCTGCCAGGAGGTGTCCCCGGCGGGTGCCGGTGCCGTCCTGGTCCGTGCGCGGAACGCGCCCGCGCCGGGCCGGGTGATGACCAGGCCCTCGGCGGCGAGCTGCGCCAGAGCCCGGGAGACCGTCACGGGGCTCACCCGGAACCGCTCGACTAGGGCACGACTCGATGGCAGCTTTCCACCAGGCGAGTAGCGGTCGAGCTCCCTTCGAAGCTGTTCCGCCAGTTCAGCGACACTGCTACGCTCTTGCATGAGAGCACAGAGTAGCGCTACTGCCGCACCCCGGATAGCAGTCGCCACGGATTCGGACCGCCCCGGCCTCGGCACCCTCCAGGCCGCCCTCGGCGTCATCGCCTTCTCCCTCACGTTCCCCGCCACCGCCTGGGGACTGGAGGGCTTCGGACCCTGGTCGCTGGTCGCCGTCCGGAGTGTCCTGGCCGCGGTGATCGCGGGCGGGTGTCTCCTCGCCCTGCGGGTGCCGCTGCCCGAGCGGCGGCACTGGCCGGGCCTCGCGGTCGTCGGGGGCGGCGTGGTGCTCGGTTTCCCGCTGCTGACCACGCTGGCGCTGCAGACCTCGACCACCGCGCACGCCGCCGTCGTGGTCGGCCTGCTCCCCCTCACCACCGCCCTCTGCTCCGCCCTGCGTGTCGGCACCCGGCCCTCGCGCACCTTCTGGACGGCTGCTCTCGTGGGCGCGGCGGCGGTGCTGGCCTTCACCGTGCAGCAGAGCGGCGGCGCCCTGAGCACGGCCGACCTGTACCTCTTCGCGGCGCTGTTGGTGTGCGCGGCCGGGTACACCGAGGGCGGCCGGCTGGCCCGGGTGATGCCGGGCTGGCAGGTCATCGGCTGGGCGCTGGTGCTGTGCCTGCCGCTGACCGTGCCCGTCGCCGTGTTCGCGCTGGCGCAGGAGCCCGTGCACCTGACCGCGCACAGCGTCACGGGGCTGCTGTGGGTCGCGGCGGGCTCGCAGTTCGTCGGCCTGGTCGTCTGGTACCGGGGCATGGCGGCCATCGGCATCCCGAAGGCCAGCCAGTTGCAGCTCGCCCAGCCCCTGCTCACACTGGTGTGGTCGGTGCTGCTGCTGGGTGAGCACCTGCCGGTGGCCGCCCCGCTGACGGCAGCGGCGGTGCTGGTCTGCATCGCCGTCACACAGCGGGCGCGCGGCTGAGCGGGGCGGGCACGGGCCCTGCCAAGTAGCGTTCCCCCACGTAGACTCGAGGCGACGGACCGCTCTCCGCACCTCGTGAGGAGGCCCCAGATGCGCGCAACCGTGGGCGACCAGCTTGTCCAGCACGGCAGGGTGGTCGGTCAGCACGACAAGGTCGGCGAGATCGTCGAAGTGCTCGGCCAGGAGGGCAACCCCCCGTACCGCGTCCGGTTCGAGGACGGGCACGAGGGAGTGTGCTCGCCGGGACCCGACACCGAGATCCGGCACCGGGAGACCACCACCGGGCCGTGATGCGGCCCGGGGGCGACGTCTACTCGTAGTGGTCGGCGACGACCTTCGCCATCGCCCCGATCCGATCGGTCGCCACGTCCTTGGCGGCGAAGAAGACGTGCCCGCGCACCTGCGCGTAGTCCTCGGCCAGCGCCAGGTGCCGGGACAGCTCGGCCGGGTTCTGCCAGGCCGCGGGCTGCGCCGGGTCACCGGCCTTGTACAGCGCCTCCCCGACGTACAGCTTCGTCGAGGTGCCGCGCGCGACCTCCGCCCACCAGGGCACCAGCTTCGCGTAGTCGGCGGCGGCGAAGCCGATGTTCCAGTACAGCTGCGGGACGATGTAGTCGATCCAGCTCTCGCGCACCCACTTGCGGGTGTCCGCGTGCAGGTCGTCGTAGGTCTGCACGCCGGCCCGGGTGTCCGAGCCGCGCTTGTCCGTGGCGGCGTTGCGCCACACGCCGAAGGGGCTGATGCCGAAGCCGGCGCTCGGCCTGACCTTCTTGATGCGGGCCGCCGTCTCCTTCACCAGCTTGTTGATGTTGTCCCGCCGCCACGCGGCCCGGCTCGGGAAGCCGCCGCCGTGCTCCTCGTAGGCCGCGTCGTCGTCGAAGCGCTGGCCCGCCACCGGGTACGGGTAGAAGTAGTCGTCGAAGTGGACGCCGTCCACGGGGTACTTCCGCACCGCGTCGAGCATCGCGTCCTGCACGAAGGCACGGACCTCGGGCAACCCTGGGTTGTAGTAGAGCTTCCCGCCGTACGTCACCACCCAGTCCGGGTTGCGGCGCGCCGGGTGGGAGGCGGCGAGCCGGGACGGGTCGGCGTGTGTCGCGACCCGGTACGGGTTGAACCAGGCGTGCAGCTGCAGACCGCGGGCGTGGGCCTCCTCGACGGCCGTGCCCAGCGGGTCCCAGCCCGGGTCCTTGCCCTGGGTGCCGGTGAGGTACTGCGACCACGGCTCGTACGGCGACGGCCACAGGGCGTCCGCCGTGGGCCGTACCTGGAAGAACACCGTGTTGAGCCGCCTGCGGACCGCCGTGTCGAGGTGCTTGCGCAGCTCGGCGCGCTGCTGCGACGCGCTCAGCCCGGTCTTGGACGGCCAGTCTCGGTTGGCCACGGTCGCCAGCCATACGCCCCGCATCGCGGAGGCCGCCCGGTCACCTCCCTTGCCGTCCCTGTCGACGTCCCCCTTGGGCGCGGCCGACGCCGGAGGCACCATCGTGAAAGCCGACAGCGCCGCCACCGCGAACGCCCTGCGTGACACTCGTCCCATCCGCATGCCCCAAAATGCCGCGGATCCGCCCGGTCGCGGATCGCTCCGGGCCCAGAATGCCCGACTCTGGGCCGACCCCCGCGATCGATCATCGATACTTGGGAGTAACGTGCTCGAACGGAGCAGGCACCGGACCACGGAGCACCTGCCCGGACGTGGATCAGCAGCGAAAGGGACGATGTGACGGACATCCCAGCGGGAGACATTGCACGCGTCGGAGTCGTGGGCTGCGGTCAGATGGGCGCGGGGATCGCCGAGGTGTGCGCCCGGGTCGGTCTGGACGTCATGGTCGCCGAGACCACCGGCGAGGCCCTGGAGATCGGCCGGACCCGGCTGTTCAACTCCCTGGCCAAGGCAGCGGAGCGCGGCAAGATCACCGAGGAGGAGCACGAGGCGGCGCAGGCCCGCCTGAGCTTCACCACGGACCTCGGCGAGTTCGCCGACCGTGACCTGGTGATCGAGGCCGTCGTCGAGAACGAGCACGTCAAGACCGAGATCTTCCAGGTGCTCGACCAGGTCGTGACCCGGCCCGACGCCATTCTGGCCTCCAACACCTCCTCCATCCCGCTGGTGAAGCTGGCGGTGGCGACCTCGCGGCCCGACCGGGTCATCGGCATCCACTTCTTCAACCCGGCCCCGGTGCAGAAGCTCGTCGAGCTGATCCCGGCGCTCACCACGTCCGAGGACACCATCGGCCGGGCCGAGCAGTTCACCGAGAAGCTCCTGGGCAAGCACGCGATCCGCGCCCAGGACCGCTCCGGCTTCGTGGTCAACGCGCTGCTGATCCCGTATCTGCTCTCCGCGATCCGTATGTTCGAGACGGGCATCGCGAGCCGCGAGGACATCGACAACGGCATGGAAATGGGCTGCGCCCACCCGATGGGCCCGCTGAAGCTCTCCGACCTCATCGGCCTGGACACGGTCGCCTCGGTGGCCCAGTCGATGTACGAGGAGTACAAGGAGCCCCTGTACGCCGCTCCCCCGCTGCTCCAGCGCATGGTCGACGCGGGCCGCCTGGGCCGCAAGACGGGCTCGGGCTTCTACACGTACGACTGACGGTCCGGGCACAGCCGACCTCACTTCGTCCTGTGTGCACACATACCCCTCGAGACCGATTACGGACGGTCAGATTTCGGCCAAACCGCAGGCCCGGCACCGGAATTGGTGCCGGGCCCGCGGCATTCACACACCGTGTGCGCGCCGGGCTCGCATATGCCCCTCGCACACTCTCCCCAGGCGCCCACCAGGCGAGTTGACTCCACATGCGCATACCAGGGATGTGAAACGACTACGGAAAGGAGCGGACTCGTGGCCGCCGATCCCGAGCATCCCGTCGTATCCGGAGAACTCGCAGAGTTACGACGCCGCCTCGACGTGGCCTACGCCCGCGTCGAGGGCGGCTTGGCTCTGCTCAGCCACCGCACCGAGGAGACCGCCAAGGAAATCGACGAGCTCAACACCCGGATCCACACGCTCGAGCACACGCGCTGGCCGCTGCCCGCGGTCGCCGCCCTCACCGCCGTGGGTGCCCTCGTCCTGGCGATCTGGCAGGCGCTGGGACGCTAGCCCTCGTCCGACCTAGGGCAACGCGTCCTGTCCGAGCCTGAGATGGTGCAGCAGAAGTAACGCGGCCGCCATGTTGGCGGCCGGGACCTCGCCGCGGGCGACCATGTCGGGGACGAGCTTGAGGGGGACCCATTCCCGGCGGTCCGACTCGAAGTCGTCCACGGGGTGCCCGACGTACTCGCCCTCGTCGGCCCAGTACACATGGTGCCGGGCGTCGGTGAGCCCGTTGGACGGCTCCACGCTCATGAGGTGGTGCAAGGGCCCCGGCCGCCAGCCGGTCTCCTCCTCCAGTTCCCTGGCGGCCGCGCGGGCGATGTCCTCGCCGTCCTCGACGACGCCCGCCGCGAGTTCCCACCCCCAGCTGTCCGTGATGAAGCGGTGCCGCCAGAGCAACAGCACCTCGTTGGCCTCGTTCACCACCGTGGCCACCGCGACAGGCCGCATCCGTATGAGGAAGTGGTCGAGGTGCCGGCCGTCCGGTAGTGCGACATCCGCGAGATTGACGCTGAACCAGCGGTTTGAGTACACAGTTTGTTCGTTGTGTTTCGTCCACTGCACGGTTCTGCCACCTTCCGTCGAGTAAGTGGCAATATCGCAGCAGGGACGTACTGACAGCAGGCGCACAGGAAGTCGCTCGGGATGACGCGGACGCCGCTGCCCCGGATCTACAACGGTACGCGCAGCGCCCCGTCGATGAGTTCGGCGGCCTCGGCCGTGCCCGCGCCACCGCTGCGCACCAGATGCTCGCGCACCGCGCGCAGCCGGTCCCGCAGCCGCTGGGACTCCATGCCGCGGGCCTGCTCGGCCATCTGCACGGCGATGGCCACCGCCTTGTCGGCATTGCCCTGCCGCAGTTCGATGGTGCTCAGCATGGCCAGCCGGTGCACCCGGCCGCGGTCGTGCGCCGGGTTGTCGACGGCGGCGGCGGCATGCTCCCCGGCGGCCGCGATCTCCCCGAGACTGAGCAGCGCCTCCGCCACCTGGACGTTGACGAGCCCCGGCTGGACATAACCGGTCTCGTCGGGCTCGTGACCAGGCCGGATGCGCTCGGCGGACTGCTCGGCCCGCCGGATGCAGGACAGGGCACTGGTGCCGTCGCCGAGATGCGCGTACGCCTTGGCCTGCATCGCGTACAGATCGGAGGCGAGCGCCGGGGTGATCTGCTTGCCGGCGGCCCGCAGCGCGGCCTCCGCGAAGGCGACGGACTGCCGGTACTCCCGCATGAACAGCGACTGGTTGACCAGCAGGGCGATCACATACGCCCCGAGCCCCCGGTCACCGCTGGCCTTCGCGAGCCGCAGCGCCTGGTGGAAGTAGCGCTGCGCGAGGCCGTGGGCGTCGGAGTCGTAGGCACAGATCCCGGCGACCGCCACCAACCCGCCCGTCGCCCGGTGGAGTTGCCGGCCGGTCTCGTCGGTGTAGCTGCCGCGCAGCAGCGGAGCGGCCTCGGCGTTGAGGAAGCCGACGATGCGGGCCCGCGTCGCGATGCCCCCGGCCTTGCGGTACATCTGCTCGTAGTGGGCCCGGGCCGACCGCAGCATCTCCAGATCGCCCGCGGTGACCCGGTGTCTGCCGCCACGGGAGACGTCCACGTCCTCGGGCGGGTTCTCCCACTCCCACACCGGCATGACGGCGGGCGTACCGGTGAGCGCGGGCGCGCCCAGGATGTGCGGGCGCTGCTGCTGGTCGGAGCGCCACAGGGCGGTGGCCCGCTCGACGAACCCGGACAGGGAGCCGGTGTGCGGGGCGGCCGGCTCGCCGGGCATGCCGAGGCCGATGTCGTCGAGGGTGACGTGCCGTTGGAGCCGGGCGGCGAGCACCTCGCAGATCAGGTCGGGCACCTGGCCCCTGGGGCGCTGCCCCTTCAACCAGCGGGCGACGGCGGTGTGTTCGTATCTCAGGGACAGACCCCGTGCCCGTCCCGCCTGGTTGACGTGTGCGGCCAGCCCCGCGTGCGAGATCCCGGCTTCGTCCAGGATCGCGTCGAGCAGAGTGTTGGGCTGCATCTGGGCCCCCCGTGTGGCTCGGTGCGGCCAGATTAGTGGTTCCGCCTTCACACGGGGTGTGAACGGAGTGCTCGAATCCGCGCTGTGTGCGCGCTGTCGCGCAGAGTCGCCGGCCGGTTGACTGAAATGCCTCGAAAGAGGCCGGCCGGGCCGCCGGCTCCCCCTCGTACAGTGCGGCGGCCCGCTTCCGCCGTCCGCCCAGCCGCCTGCCCGACACTCCGTGGCGGGGCGGACGGCATCGCCGGCCAGGTGTCCCATCGCGGTTGCGTCAGAGGGGGGTTGTCGGCTGCGGATGGGCGGTGGCCGGTCGCGCGGTTCCCCGCGCCCCTGGGGGCATGCGCTCATCGTTTCTCAGGATCAACAGGGCGATGTCGTCGGCCGGGGTGCCGTCGGAGTGATCGACCAGCGCGCTCTGGACACCGCGAAGTACCGCCTGCGGTGCGAGCGGCCCCTCCCGCACGACGCTCGCCAGCACGAACGGCAGGGGGAAGAACCGGCCACGGGCATCCCTCGCGTCCTGAGCACCGTCCGTGCAGAGGAACAGAGCGTCGCCGGGCGGGAGCTGACCCAGACCGACGGTCGTCAGAACGGCCGGCAGGGGAAAGACGCCGAGGGGCGGGTACGGGTCGGCGGGGGCGAGCTGTTCGACCCGTGTGCCGCTCAGCCGGTACGGCCACGGGTGCCCGCAGTTCAGGGCCGCCATCTCGCCGTCGGCACGGATCTCCACCAGCAGCAGGGTCACGAACTCCTCGGCGACGCTCGCCGGATGCTCCTGGCGCAGATGCCGGTCCAGGGCGCGCTCCAGCCGGCGCAGCACCCCGCCGAGGTCGGCCTCGTCGTACGCGGCCTCGCGGAAACAGCCGAGCACGGCGGCGACGGTCCCGAACGCGCCGATCCCGTGCCCGCGCACATCGCCCATCACGGCCCGTACGCCGTGCTCGGTGGCGACGACCTCGTACAGGTCACCGCCGATCGCGGCCCCCGGCTCCGCCGACATCTGAACGGCGGCGACGTCCAGCCCGCCGATACGCGGGGGCAGCGGCCGCAGCACCGCGTTCTGCGCGGCGGCCGCGACCCGGCGCAACTGCCGCAGCTCACGCATCAGCGTCCGCCGCACATGAAGGATCACTCCGGTACCGACCGCGAAGAGAACTGCACCGGGAAGACCGAGGCTGCGCACCCGACCCCTGAAGCGGATCATGCCGATGGCCCCCCAAATAGGCCCTGACACACAGAATCGGACCGGCCCAAGAAGGCCGGTCCGAT
>NZ_JBSHKH010000183.1:0-12880 GCF_053643595.1 Streptomyces sp. NPDC055506
GGCGCCGAACAGCACCGTCTCTTTCCTGCGGCCTGATCCAAACGACAGGCCCTAGGTCGTCCGACCGCCGGCGGCGGACGCACAGGTTCCGTGCAGAACGTTCGTCGAGCAGTGTCAAGGCTAGTGGAGCCGGTCACGCGCCGCACCCGGCTGCCGTGCCCGGAGGAGGCCTCCGAAAGGTGATCCTGGGCAGAAGAAGTCATAGGGGGCTGAACCGTCCGTCGCCGTGGTCAGGAGGACGCGATGACCAGGAAACTCCTCCCGGAAGGCGGCCCCTCGCTGCGTGACCGGCTCGGCAGGGAGATCTTCGCCCGCGTGGCGGGTCCGGAGGGCCCGGGCAACCGGGCACGCATCCACGGCACCCCCGGCCCCCGCTGGTTCGGCCCCGACCGGCCCGTCAGGAGGGTGCACGGGGACGCCGCGATGTTCATCGGCGGCCTGTCGGCCCTGCTGCTCCAGTCGCTCCATCCCCTGGCCATGGCAGCCGTGGCCGGGCACTCGGGGTTCCGCGGGGACCCGTGGGGACGGCTGCAGCGGACCAGCACCTTCCTGGCCGTCACCACCTACGGACCCGCCCGCAGTGCTCAGGAGGCCTGTGACCGCGTACGAGCCGTCCACGAGACGGTGCGCGGCACGACCGCCGACGGACAGTCCTACTGCGCCGCGGACCCGCACCTGCTGTGCTGGGTGCACGTAGCCGAGGTCGACAGCTTCCTGCGCGCCCACCAGCGCTACGGTGCGCACCCCCTCGATGACGAGGGCTGCGACGCCTACGTCGCCGACATGGCACGCATCGCCGTCGCGCTCGGCGTCCCGGACCCGCCGGTGAACGCCGCCGGACTCGCCGCGCGCCTGGACGCCTACCGCGGCGAGCTGCGCGCCACCAAAGAGGCACGCGGCTCGGCCCGCTTCCTGCTGCTGAACCCGCCCGTCCCGCTACTCGCCCGCCTCCCGTACGGCGTCATCGCCGCCAACGCCGTCTCCCTCCTGCCCCTCTGGGCCTCGCGTGCCCTGTGGCTGCCCCGGGTCCCCGTGGCCGAGGGCCCGTTCGTCCGCCCGCTCGGCACGGCCGTGACCGCGGGCATCCGCTGGGCCATGACACCGCCTCGCGACGCGGCATAGCACTCCCCGGCAAGGCACCTCGACTCGCCGCTCCGAAGCTGGCACCGTGGCTCCGTATGAATCAGGTCGAAACCGGGCAAACTGCAAGCTCGGTGCGCTTGAGACTCATGCTGGCCAGCAGCACCATGCTCTTCGTCGAGCTGGCACTGATCAGATGGGCGGGCGCCAACGTCGTCCACCTCAGCTACTTCTCGAACTTCATCCTGCTGGGATCGTTCCTCGGCATCGGCATCGGGTTCCTGATCCCCGCCGCGCGCGGACACTGGCTCAAACGCTGGACACCGGTCCCGCTCGTGCTTCTCGTCGTCCTGGTCCGCGAATTCCCCGTGCAGGTGCGTCAGAGCAGCGGCCAGGTCATCTACTTCACCGCTGTGAAGACCACCGGCCTGCCCGAGTGGGTGACGCTGCCGGTCATCTTCCTGCTGACCGCGCTGATCATGGCAGGAATCGGCAAGATCACCGCCGACCTGTTCCGCCTGCTCCCCTCACTCAACGCCTACCGCTACGACCTGCTCGGCAGCCTCACCGGCTCGGTGTCCTTCGCCGTACTGTCCTGGCTGCGCGCCCCGTCGGTCGTCTGGGGCGTACTCGCCGCCGTGGCCCTGCTGATCCTCGGCGGCCGACGCAACACACTGCTGTACGGCATCCCCCTGACGGTGATGGTCGTCGTGCTGTTCCTGGAGTCGACGACGACCGGCATCTCCTGGTCGCCCTACTACAAGATCGAGCTCAAGCCCTCACCGACCACGACCCGGACCTACTACATCTCCGCCAACGGCGTCCCGCACCAGAGCACCGCCCCGCTCCGGGTGCTGATGCGGAAGAACTCGCCCTACCGGGAAGCGTACGAGCAGACGCCCCGCAACCCCCACAAGCGCGTCCTGATCATCGGGGCCGGCAACGGCAACGACGTCGCCGTCGCACTCGCGTACGGGGCGGAGCACGTGGACGCGGTCGAGATCGACCCCCGACTGCAGCAGATCGGCGCCCAACTCCACCCCGCGAAGCCGTACGACGACCCCAGGGTGCACGTCCACATCGACGACGGCCGGGCCTTCCTCGAGCGCACGGACGCCGAGTACGACCTCATCGTCCTGGCGCTGCCGGACTCGCTGACGCTGGTGGCCGGCGCGAGCAATCTGCGCCTGGAGAGCTATCTGTTCACCCGGGAGGCGTTCGAGGCCGCGCGCGCCCATCTGACGCCGGACGGCGCTTTCGCCATGTACAACTACTACCGGAAGAGCTGGCTGGTCGACCGCTTCGCAGGCACCCTCGACGACGTCTACGGCCACGCCCCTTGCGTGACGACGTTCAAACGGAACGCGGCCGTGCTGGTGGCCGGAATGACCACCGCCGACCAGTCCTGCGAGCGGGTCTGGCTGCCCAGCGGCCCGGTCCCGCAGGCGGCGACCGACGACCACCCCTTCCCCTACCTGCTCCACCGCAGCATCCCCACGCTCTACCTGGGCGCCCTCGGCGCCATGCTGCTGGTGACGCTGCTCTCGGTGCGCTTGACCGGCGTCCGTATCCGCAGCACGCTCCGCTACACCGACATGTTCCTGCTGGGCGCGGCCTTCATGCTGCTCGAAACGAAGAACGTCATCGGTTTCGCCCTCTACTTCGGCACGACCTGGCTGGTCAACGCCCTCGTCTTCATCGGCGTGCTCCTGGCGGTCCTGGCGGCGGTCGAAGTCCGGCGCAAGCTACGGAACGTCAACCGGATCCTGCTGCAGCTTCTCCTCTTCGGCTCCCTGGCGGCAGCCTGGCTGGTCCCGGCGGAGGCCGTCCTGTCACTGCCGTTCCCAGCCCGTCTCGCGGCTGCCATCGCCCTGGCCTTCGCCCCCATCTTCTGCGCCAACCTCATCTTCTCGGACCGCCTCGCCCTGGCCCCGGACCCGACCTCGGCGTTCGGCGCGAACCTGCTGGGCGCGCTGACCGGGGGCGCGCTGGAGTACCTGGCCCTGGTGACGGGCTATCAGACGCTGCTGCTGGTCGTGGCCGTGCTGTACCTGGGTGCAGGCGTCGCCATGCGCTTCGCCGGCACCGGGGCGACCGCTTCCAACGTCTGAAGCCGGACGCGGAGGACCGCCGGATGGGCGACGCCGGTCCGGAACGAGAACCAGGGATCATGAAATCGCTTCGGACGGGACTCGCCCTCACCCCGCTCGCCGGCCTCACCGGCACCGCACTGACGCTTCCGCACACAGCCTCCGCCACGACGACGACCACACAGGACACCGTCGTGGCCGCCTTCGACGGCGCCGCCCACCCCTTACGCACCGTTGAACCCGGCGGTGACACCCGCGCCCCGCGCGCTCTCGGCCGGATGTTCAAGGGCGACGACCTCGGCTGAGCCGGACCGGAGCTGTACGACGAGGTCACCGACCACGTGGCCACGAACCCACCCCGACCTCCTGGCCCGTTTCACCGAGCTGTACCGCCGCCTGCGGCCCACCATGCCGCTCCGCGCGTACATGGAGCAGTACAGGAACCGCCCCCTCGCCGAGCGCCGTGAGATGGCGGCCGCACTCGGCCTCAACGAGCACACCCTCGACCGCGTACGCCGCCAGGACTACGCCATCGACCTGCGGACGGTGCCGCAACCGGCGCGCGACTGGCTGGAGCGGCCCCTCAGCGACTCCACGGCGACAGCGCGAAGAGGAACCCCCGCCTGACCACGACGAGGTCGGTACGCCCCCACCGGACTCAGATGCTGTCCCTGGCCGAGAGCGACGGGTGATGGGGTCGCGTATCGGGGTACCTGCGTCGCCATGGCACCGGAAACTGATCACGCCGAATCCGTACGAGCCCTGCGGCAACTGCGCAGGATCCGCACCTTCTACGCCGGGGGCGCCGCCTTGTGGGCTGTCTCGGCTGCATCTGCGGGCTGGGCCGCCCCCGGAAGCCGACAGATGTGGGTAGCGGTGGTATTCCTGGGGGTCTTCACCGCTCTGCTGTCCATGACATCACTGTGGCTGTGGCGTCAGCATGCTGCCCATCCGGCTGAGCCCGCGCACCACGCCGCCCCACGGAAGATGTCCTGGCGCCGCCAGGCCAATGCCTAGTTCTTTTCCCTGTTCCAGGGCGGCCGGAGTCGTAGACAGGCACGGCAGTGGTGGCCACATGGCGGTTCCGCCTCACCGAGTGGGTGAACGTGAATTCCTGCGGTCCGCTCCGCCGCTCAGTAGCCAGGTGGGATCCGGTCGTCGTCCATCCGCGCCCACTCGACAACGCCCGGGTCGGTCGAGTCCGAGACCAACTCCGCGATGCGCAGGGTGTACTCCCGCTGCGTGAGCTTGCCTTTGATCACCACCAGGTATGACTCCTGGTCGGCGAACCGATACACGTGCGCCGCTTTGCGACGATGTTCTTGCTCGGAAGATACGTGTGGAGCGCGGTCCACGACGAATGAACACGGTCCTGTACGTATCGCTGTAGTACTCCGCGATCACGACCCAGTTGCCCATGCTGAGAGTGCTGCGGTCGGGTCGATGGCCTCCACGCGGGGCGGGGGAGGCCGCCGGCCCCCCCTTCTGCCTCTGACTCGACGCGTCTGGCCGCGACGGCGCGGCGTCGGTGCCCGTACAGCGCGGACCGATCACCCGCATGGAGGCAACTATGGGTATCGGCAGCACGGCGACGCAGCCATGGGTGCGCTGCCCACTCGAGTCCGAGGTCGGCCGACGCTTGGCGCTCGTCTGCGGCGAGCTCGATGGAAGCGCCCCGGCTTCACAACGGGTTGGTCGCGGGCGGTTCGGCGTAGGTGCCGTGCAGCATGCCGGTGGCCTGCCCGACTTCGATGAGATAGCCGTCCGGGTCGCGCAAGTAGCACCGCAGCTCGGCCTTGCGATCGATGGGCGGGGTGAGGAATTGGGCGCCCTTCGCACTCCACTCTCGATGACATGCCTCGATGTCGGCGACACGGAGGTTGAGGAAGCTGCTGACCGTGCTCGGGTCGGTGGGTGGACGCAGGGTGACGTCCGGCTTGTCCGGGGTGGGGCCGCCACCCGGGTTCATGATGATCCATCCGTTGGCAAGCCTGATGGTGCAGGGGTTCTCCTCGAGCACCACCTCACCGCCGAGAACGTCGGTGTAGAAGGCGCGAGATCGGGCTACGTCGGTCACTGTCAGAAAGTGAGTGAGGAGGAGCCCGGAATCCGGAGCGGGAAAACCATCACGGTGCATGCAAGGCCTCCAAGAAAATAGGATGCTTCCTTACATAGTGGTGAATACGTGTCCGCGGGCAAGGATGAACACGGCATGGACAGCCAGTCCGCCGCTGGGGGGCGAGGCCGGTCGATGCAACACATCGGCGTCCCCTCCGCTCTTCTGGCCTGAACCCCCTCCGGCCTGACGCGGCTATGCCGCCGCCCGGTCGAATCCGAGTTCGGCCAGCGCCCAGGCGTCCCCGCCCTCAAGACCGCGGGTACCCGGGGCCGCGTCCATGTCGTGCAGTCGTGCAGGTGACACCGCACACCGGTCCCAGGTGTGAACCTGATCAGCGCAGAATGCACTGTGCGCACGCTGCTGTCGCCTTCAAGCGCCTGCGCGGCATCACCCCAACCCAGCACCACACCACCGCCACACCCTTCGGACTCGGGCAATGAGAGAGCGGGAATGCCAGTGTGGCCGGCTGTGTTGGGAGGAGTGTAGTTGTGGAGGGGACAGTGTGTCCCCGGGCCTCATCTATTGCCTGCAGGAAAGATCGTTCGGCTGAAGCCCTGCAGAGCCTTTCGCCGCGTAGGCGACCGCCCTTCACGATCGCGCACGCTGATCAGCCCCGCCGGTGGTGGATTCAACAAATCGTCGCAACACGTGGGGTGTTGGGGTCGTTCTCCTGAGACTTTGAGAAGCGCTCGGCTGGGGTGTCCCAGCCGAGCGTCTTCCTGGGCCTGGCGTTCAGTTCCAGTGCTACGGCATCCAGGTCTTCCTTGGTGTACTTCGACAGGTCAGCCCCCTTGGGGAAGTATTGCCGCAAGAGGCCGTTGGTGTTCTCGTTTGAACCTCGTTGCCAAGGGCTGTGTGCGTCGCAGAAGTACACCGGCATGCCGGAGGCCTCCGAGAAGGCGTAGTGATGCGCCATCTCGGCGCCCTGGTCCCAGGTCAGAGAGCGCTTGAGATTCGGTGGAAGGTCCATCACGGCTTCCAGAAGAGCCTCCCGGACGTATCCGGGGCTGTAGCCGTGCGGGAGATGGACGAGCACCGTGTAGCGGGTACTGCGTTCCACCAGCGTTCCGATGGCGGAGCCGCCTCTTGCACCGATGATCAGGTCACCCTCCCAGTGCCCGGGGACGGACCGGTCAGTGGACTCGAAGGGGCGCTGACTGATCATGACCATGGGGTGAACGAAGCGCTGTTGCCGCTGGTCAGGGTGCCGACGCCGCTTTCGCATGCTGCGACCGGTACGAAGGCGCTTGCTGACCACACGCCAAAGGCCAGTCCGCGCCTGGGCATACAAGGCTCGGTAGATAGTCTCGTGCGTCACGTGCATTTCCGGCTGGCCAGGGAACGTCCGGCGAAGGAGGTTCGCGATCTGTTCCGGGCTCCACTTCTCGTCCAAACGCGCCTGGATGAAGTCCCTAAGCTCAGTGCATGTTTCCATCCGCCGCGGCTTGGGACGGGCACGCCGTGTCTCGGCTCGTCTGTGAGCAGCAAACGGCCGGTAATACGCGGGATGGCTGGGCCTGACGTCGGAGTTGCAGTTGCGCCGAATCTCTCGACTGATGGTCGACGGGCTACGGCCCAGTTCGGCCGCGATCGACCGGACGGACCTCTTCTCCCGCCGCAGGTCAGCGATACGGATGCGCTCTTCTTCGGACAGAAAGCGACCGGTACCAGTAGAGGGGGATGCCTGTCGCCTCACCCTCTCGGCGCGGAGAGGGTGAGGGACAAACGTTCGCCGCCCGCCCGTGATGGGCTGGATCGCCGGCCGCGTCTTCTTCCCGGGAGCCTTGGTGGTCTTCGAACGCTCAGCACGTCCGTTGACCCACTCCTGTCCCGTTCTTCGGTTCACGCCGACAATGCGACTAGCTGCTCTGATGCTCACGCCCTCGTGAACGAGCTGGAGGAACTTCCGTCGCTCCTCAACCTTCGGCTTGCCGCGCCAAGCGCCGCCGTTCGTCATCGCACTCCCGTGGCTCGGGCGTTGCGACGATCATTAGAACCCAAGGGTGGGCGGGGCTGACGGCTGTGTGCGAATCCGGCTGCCTGGCTGGCTCGGTGGGTGGGCGTGGTCAGCCCCACTCGTTGCGGGCAGACGCGCAGCGGGCTGGTGAACCCAGCGCCATTGCTGAAGTGGGTGAAGACGACCTGCGCCGACTGGTGCTGGGCCGGGGCAAAGGCCAGCGAGCCGACGATGATCGCGACGCCGGTCAGCTTCCACCACACCGAGACGGAGATCAGCATCGTCCTGGTGTCGGTCGGCATCAGTCTGCATTGCATCTGGGCGAAGTCGCCGATGAACGCGGCGGCGCCATAGCCGATCCCGGCGATCGTTCCGAGTAGACCGCCGAGTCGGCCGGTCCCTTACCCTGCTGATCCTTACAATCACCGCCTCGCCACGGACCTGGAGACCTTCCGCGGAGAACGACATTACTGGCCGTCACGGCTCAGTCTCCTGCTGTCCGTCTACCAGATGCGCTGCCTAGCCTTGCAGGCGGCGTATCTCATCGCCCAGATCGTCGCCGCCATCACCATCTGGCAGTTCGTCACCGACGGCGGTGGGCCGACGGAGACTCAGGTCAAGGTCCAGCCGCGAACCGGCAGCACCGAAACCCCGAACGCACCAGACTGACCGCCCCGGCCGGCCAGTTCTGGCACACCCTCTCCGGCCTCCCATCGGCCGGGCGGCGCCGCCAGCCGACTGCGGGCATCGGCAGTCACGAACCTGTAGAGACTTACGCTTCCCCGGCTCGGTCTCGGGTGGATAGCCCACCGACAAAGAATCCTGACCAACAGAACATTGGCCCGCAGCCGGAGTGGCGGGACGCAGACGCAGCACGTTGAACGCCCGGAACTCCCAGTGCGTACTGAATGGTGGTGTCCTCGTCGCCGACTGCAAGCTGCCGTGCGGCGAAACAATGCTGCCCGCGTTGCGCAAATTGACTATCTCTCCGGCGCTGTCGTATTTCCGAGAACGGGAATTCCGGGTGGGTCCGAGCATATGAGGAGCAGCACCCGGGAGATTCTATTTGCATCGGTTCTCGGGATGGTTGCCGTCAGCCCGGCTCGCCCTCTGAAGGTTGGCATGGCCGGGCAACGCATGCATCATGCCCTCGGCGTGCAGCGCGCTGACCAGGGGTCATGACTCTATAGGTAAGGTCGCCAGGGGACGGTTAAGGCAACGCTAGCGCATCACTAAGGTCAGCCCATATTTCGTCCTGGAGTGCTTTCCGATACCCCGCCGAAGAACCTACGTCCACACGTCGAAACTTCCCTTCTTCGACGTTGGATGCGTTCACAGCGGATTGGCAGCGGATGTATTGTGGCGGCTCCGCCACGGCATTATGGTGCTGAATTATGGAGAGACGGGACACATGGGCATACACGTGCTGCTCATCGAGGACGACGAGACCATCGCCGAGCCGCTGTCCGAGGGACTGCAGACCTACGGTCTGCCAGTCACCTGGGTCGCCACCGGCGCCGACGGGCTCACAGGACCCTACGGAGACGTTGTCCTGCTCGACCTGGGGCTACCGGACATGGACGGAATCGACGTCTGCCGCCGGATCCGTCAGGTCTCGGATGTGCCCATCATCATCCTCACCGCACGCGGCGAGGAGACCGACCGGATCCTCGGCCTCGAACTGGGTGCGGATGACTACCTGGCGAAGCCGTTCAGCCTCCGGGAGCTGATAGCCCGAGTCCGCGCGGTCACCCGCCGCACCCAGCGCTCCAGCACAGCTGCGGGCCCGGTGGCTGGGACATCCCTGCCGGGCGCGCCCGCCCAGCAGTACAGAGAGCGGGCAGCTATTGCACACGACCACTCTTCCCAGCAGTACCCCTCGCCCGCTGTGCCGGCTTACGAGGCTGCCAGTACAGCAGTGGCGGCCGTCCATGGCGCTCCCGGGCCGCTGGTGGTTGACCGCCGGACCCGGCAGGTGTGGGTCGGGCAGTTGCTGATCGCCCTGACACCCAAAGAGTTCGAACTACTGGCGCTGCTGTGCGAGGACCCCGGCGCGGTCTACTCACGTGAGCAGATCCTCGACCGCGTGTGGGACCCCTTCTACCAGGGCCCGACCAAGACACTCGGTGTCCATGTGGCCACACTGCGCCGGAAACTGGGCCACCCGGGATGGATCCAGACCCTGCGGGGGGTCGGGTTCCGGCTCGCCGTGCAGACCATGCCTCCCCAGCCGGGTGATCTCACGCACGGTTACGCGGTCGGTCCCGAGGTCGCCCTCCCGTGACCCGCCGCCTGTTGCTCACCTACGTCACCATCGCCGTCGTCGTCCTGCTCGGCCTGGAAATCCCCCTCGGAATCGTCTACGCCCGGCTGGAGCAGGACCGCCTGGTCAACGCTGCCCACGACGAAGCCGCCTCCCTGTCGGCCTTCACCGAGTTGTCCCTGGCCGCAGGCCGGGAGCCAGTGGAACTGCCCGGGCGCGTCAGCGAGTGCGCCCGACGCATCGGTGGGCAGGTCGCCGTCATCAGCCGCTCCGGCACCGTTGTCGCCACCTCCCACCCCATGTCCGAGCAGCAGACACATGACCTGTTGGGGCGCCCTGAGATCGCCGCTGCCCTGGCCGGCACGAACTCCACCGACGTGCGCACGTCACGGATCGGTGGAGTGCAGTACTTGTCCGTCGCAGCTCCTGTCGGTCACGAGAGCCCGCCCGCTGCCGCGGTCCGCATCGCGCTGCCCACCGACACCGTCCATGCCCGGGTCCACCAGGTGTGGCTGGTGCTCGCCCTGGCGGGGCTAGCGGTGCTGGCCGCCGTGACGGGACTGGCTTTCGCTGTCGCCCGGTGGGCCGGGCGCCCCATCCGCGAACTGCAACGGGCCACCGTCCACCTCGCCGACGGCAGCCTGCCCGGCCCTGTCACCATGACCGACGGGCCACCGGAGATACGCAGCCTGGCCACCACGTTCAACCAGACGGCCGCCCGCCTGGAACACCTTCTGGCCTCCCAGCGCGCCTTTGCCGGCGAAGCCTCCCACCAGCTCAAAACCCCGCTCGCCGCCCTGAGGCTGCGCCTGGACAACCTAGAGCCCGCCGTCGCCCCCTTCGGACACGCTTCCTTGAACGCCGCGCTCACCGAGACCGACCGGCTCGCCCGCATGGTCGAAGGGCTGCTTGCGATGGCCCGCCTGGAAGAGAAGGCCACCACCCGCGAACTGGTCGACCTGGAGCGCATCTGCACCGATCGGTACGACACCTGGGCGCCAGTCTTCGAGCAGTATCGCGTCCTTCTCGTCCTCACCGGAGACCGAGCCGTTCCCGTCCTCGGGCTTCCCGGCGCCGTCGAGCAGATTCTCGACAACCTGCTCTCCAACGCCCTGCGCCACTCCCCGCCAGGCAGCACCGTCGCCATCGAACTGCGCCACCGTGCACCCGACCGTCGCCGCCCGGGCGTGAATTGGTCCGCCCCCTGGATGGACCTGCACGTCACGGATGAGGGACCCGGCATGACCGAGGAACAACGCCGCCGCGCTTTCGACCGCTTCTGGCGCGCCCCTAACGCCCCCAAAGGCGGCACCGGCCTTGGCCTGGCCCTCGTCCAGCGCCTGGCTCACGCCGGCGGAGGCAAGGTCGCCCTCCACCCTGGGCCCACCGGAGGGCTCGACGTCGTGGTCAGCCTGCCCTGCTCCAACGGTCCCGACCCCAGCCACGCCTTCCACCACCCGCGCATACACGGCCAGCAGATGTCCGCACGGATCTGACACCCCGACGGCAACGCCACCGCACGGCGACTCTCGCGGGCAGGCGCCGTGCCCCCAGGGCCAAGACGAGCACCGGGCACGTCGGTCAAGAAACGGGACTCTCCTGGATCACGACAAAGCGACCGCCTGCACGGCGGTCGCGAGTTGACACACTCATCGCCCCAAGGGCGATGAGTGTGTCAGGAGCGGGATCGTCGGCCGCCCTCGCCGCTGCCGCAGCCGGTGCTCACCCCGGCATCTCCGGGGCGAACTCCCACTGCAGGATGATCCGTCGGCCAAGCTCAGTCGTTTTCGCCCTCGTTCTCGGAGTCTTCACCGACCAACTGGCCGGTGAAAGCGTCGACGAGGGCCTCAAGGCCGCCGGAGCCGTCCTGCGCCTCTACCTCCCACACAGCCCGGCCGCCCTCCTCATCCAGCTCCACCTTGACCACACGGGCACCCGGGCGGCTGTCAGTGACGATCCCGGCAGCCTGGACGGCGTTGACCGGACGCGGCCCGAACTGGGCATCCAGCTCCGGGTCGATCTCGATCTCAAATCCGGCCGACGAAGCGGCACGGACCGTCACCTGCTGGCCGGACGGCGCCCGCTCGGGCTGCCCCGCCGAAGCAACGGCGGCGCCCACGCTGACACACAGCAAGAGCCCGCCACCAACCAGGGTGAACAGCTTGGTCTTGCGCATCGATTCCTCCTTTGGAACGCGACCCAGGACACCGGCCCGCCAAGGAACAGCCACGCTGTACTGCCCCTCTTCGCAGCGAGTGCCGGTCTCCCGTGCATGCACAGGACGCTAGCGAGCAAGGCTCTAGAGAAAGGTTCAGAGACAGACCGGGGAGAGCCAGAGCAACCATAAATTTCGAAAGGCACAAGCTCGGACTGGCGCCGAACCGTCCTGCGCCATCGATTCCTAATGCCGTTTGTCAAGCCGCGTGGGCAGGAGCTCGCCGACCTCCATCCGTCCAGACTTGACCCCCGCACGGGCGCGAGTCCTGGCTGTCGCGTCATGCCCAGGAGTGACGAACGTCCTTCTCTCCGCCTCCAGTACGCCACACTGGAAGGAAGCAGCCGATGCCGTCGCCCAACCCGCCTTGACCGACGCCCAGTTGCGGGACTCACTAGTGCACTCGCCTCCCCCTGCCCCGGACACTGAACAGCGCATGCGCACCCACCACGCGCTTGCCGCGAAGCCCCGGTGCTGACCGAGCCGGGCGGGGAGTTCTGGGGATGGGCCGACCGGACCCTGCGTGCCCCCTGCCCGTACCACCAACGGCGGGGAAGCTGTGGGACGGCGCCCAGCACGCCAGCGGCGACCCCCACGGCCACCGGCCGGCTCCTGGGCGCCCACGACGCCCTCGCCTAGCGCGCCGAGCTGTCGGTCGGCATCGACGAGCCCGTTGGCTCTTGATCGGCCAGCCCGACAGCGGTCAGGAACGCATGGATCTGTGTTCGTGCCTGCACAGCAGCCGCGTAGTAGTAAGGGGCGGCCTTCACCGGGTCGGGCTCCCGTACCCTCACCGTCGGCTGCCCGGCCGTGCTCTTGACGATCATCCCGGCCACCTCCAAGTCCCGAGCTCAGCATGCCGCTCGCCGACGGCCTGCGGCCGCCGCGAAGTGCATGTGTCGGTTTCGAGGGCACGCCTTGCTGCGCCGAGGTCGTTCGGAATGCTGGAGCCGATGTCGCTGGGCAGCGAGAACATGGCAATCTCCACGCTGCTGGCGGCGGGCGGTGACGTGCGTGGGGTGGGTCTTGTGGGTCTTGTGGGTGGAGTTGAGGAGGGTGTGGAGGGCGTGTCGGGTGAGGGAGTCTGTTGGGTTCGGACGGGGGCGGGGTGGAGGCGTGGTGGGCTGTGGCTATGGGTGGAGGCGGGCCTTGCCTG
>NZ_JBSHKH010000184.1:0-12776 GCF_053643595.1 Streptomyces sp. NPDC055506
GGCTGAGTTGATCAGCCCGTCCGGCGTTTTCCTGTTCGGGGACCCGGCGCAGGAGCACCGTGGCAGCGGCCGCCGCTGCGGCCAGCAGCACCGCGCCCGTGATCGCCGCCGCGTGCATACCGCTGGTGAAGGCCTCGCGTGCCGCCGTCGCCAGGGCGTCTCCCGCGCGCCCCGGCAGCTGCTCGGCGACGGCCAGGGCGCCGCCCAGGGTCTCGCGGGCCGGGGCGGGCGCCGAGGCCGGGATCTCGTGGCGGTAGACGGCCGCACCGATGGAGCCGAGGAACGCCATGCTCAGCGCGCCGCCGAACTCCGTGCCCGTCTCCAGCAGGGACGAGGCCGCGCCCGCCTTCTCCACCGGGGCGGCGCTCAGGGCCAGGTCGGCCACCTGGGACATGGCGGCGACGACGCCGCAGGCCAGGACGGCGCACGCGGTCAGCAGCAGCCAGAGCGAGTCCGTGCCGGCCAGGGCCAGCAGCACATAGCCGCATGCGGTGACCGCGAAGCCCCCGGCGACGACATGGGCGCGGGGAACGCCCCGCCGCACCAGCTGTGCGCCGGCCACGGCCGCCAGCCCGATGGGCACCGACGGCAACAGGCTCCACAGCGCCGCGTCCAGGGGACTCTTGTCCAGGACCGACTGGATGTACTGGGTCGTGAAGTACGCCGAGCCCATCATGCCGAAGGCGGCCACGAGGTTGAGGACGACGGCCGGGCTGAAGCCGGGGCTCCGGAACAGTTCCGGTGAGATCAGCGGGGACACCGCCGTGCGCTGGCGGTGGACGAACAGCGCGGCGAAGAGCAGGCCGGCACTCACCGACATCGCGTACCGCACGTCCCAGCCCTGCGACGCGAGCTCCTTCAGGCCGTAGATCACGGGGAGCACGGCCGCCATCGACAGGGGAACGCTCAGCAGGTCGAAGCGGCCGGGGCGGGGGTTCCTCGACTCGGGCAGCAGGAAGGGCCCCAGGGCCAGGAGCAGCGCCATCGCGGGCAGATTGACCAGGAAGACCGAGCCCCACCAGAAGTGCTCGACGAGCACGCCGCTCATCACCGAGCCGAGGGCGATGCCGGCCGTCATCACACCCGACCACAGGCCGATCGCCTTGGTGCGCTGCGCGGGGTCGGTGAACATCGTGCGCACCAGCGCCATCGTCGACGGCATCAGTGTCGCGCCGCCGATGCCGAGGACCGCGCGGGCGGCGATCAGGGTCTCGGCGCTGTTCGCGTAGGCCGCCACCAGGGAGGCGGTACCGAAGGCGGCGGCGCCGAACAGCAGGAGCCTGCGGCGGCCGATGCGGTCGCCCAGGGAGCCCATCGTCATCAGCAGGCCGGCCAGGACGAAGCCGTAGCTGTCGAAGATCCAGAGCTGTTGGGTGGCGCTCGGCTCCAGGTCGGCGCTGATCGCGGGGATCGCGAAGTAGAGGACGGAGACGTCCATCGAGACCAGGAGCAGCGGCAGCATCAGCACGCCGAGGGCCGTCCATTCGCGGCGGCCGGCACGGGCCGGAGGGGTGGGGTTCGTCGTCATGGGCTGGACTGTACGGGCGTGTTAAACACTTGTCTAGTACGGACGTATAAGACGAACGTCTGGGACGAGTGTATGAATGCCGGGGTAGAGTGAGCTGTCATGGGACACCGTGAGGATCTGCTCGAGGGCGCCAAGCGCTGCCTGCTGGCGAAGGGGTTCGTGCGCACGACCGCGCGTGACATCGTCAAGGAGTCAGGAACCAACCTGGCTTCGATCGGCTACCACTACGGCTCCAAGGACGCGCTGCTCGCAGAGGCGTACCTGTCGCTGGTCGGTGAGCTCTCCGACGCCTTCGAGGGAGAGGAGCCCGGGGGGAGCGAGGCTGAGCCCGGCTCGCTGGAGCGGTTCCAGGAGGTGTGGTCCAACATCATCGGGACCATGCGGGGGCCCGGTTCGATGTGGCGCCTCAGCATGGAGATCGTGGCCATGGGGGACCAGTTGCCCGTGGTGCGCGACCACCTCGCGCAACAGCAGCGGGATGCCGAGCGGGCCCTGGTCGCGCTCTTCATGGGTGTCCGCGAGGAGGACATCCCGGACAAGACCCTGGACACGCTCGGCAGGTTCTACACGACGCTGATGACGGGGCTCATCGCACAGTGGAACTTCGACCCCGAGCGGGCGCCGGACGCCGACGCGCTCACCGAAGGTCTGCGCCAGGTCATCGAAGCCGCTGACCGGACGTGAGACGGCCCCCGCTCATCTCGATCACCCGGTCCGCGAAGTGCCGTACGACCGCCCGGTCGTGGCAGATGAACAGGTAGCCGAGGCCCAGGTCGTCCTGGAGGTCGGCGAGCAGGTTCAGCACGCCCGCCCGGACCGATGGGTCGAGTGAGGACACCGGCTCGTCCAGGACGAGCAGGCGTGGGTCGCAGGCCAGGGCGCGGGCGATGCCGGCGCGTTGGCACTGGCCGCCGGAGAGTTCGTGCGGCCGGCGGTCGCCGTATGTGGGGTCGAGGCCGACCCGGTCGAGGAGTTCGGCGACACGGGCGGGGCCGTCCGCGGGATGCCAGCGGCCCTGGACCTTCAGCGGTTCGGCGATGGCGTCCCGGATGCGGTGGCGGGGGCTCAGGGAGCCGTACGGGTCCTGGAAGACGGGCTGCATTCGGGGGCGCAGCGGGCGCAGTTCGCGTTCCGGGAGGGACGTCAACTCCCGTCCCTCGAAATGGACTTCGCCACTCGCCGGGCGGCGGAGCTGGAGCACCGCCAGGGCCGTCGAGGACTTGCCGCAGCCGGACGGGCCGTTCAGGGCCAGGGTCTCGCCGGCGGCCAGGGAGAAGGAGACGCCGTCCACGGCGGTGACCGGGCCGTAGCGGACGACCAGGTCGCGGACGTCGAGCAGGGGATCGGTCATGCCGGCTGTCCCTCCTTCAGGAACAACTCCGTGGCGGGGCAGGGGAGTTCCTCCCATCGGTGGCAGGCGACCAGGCGTCCGGCCGCCTGCCGGGGCTCCGGTTCCGCCGTGTGGCAGGGGTCCGCCGCGAGCGGGCAGCGCGGGGCGAAGGCGCAGCCCGGCGGGAGCGTGCCCGGGGCGGGCGGGGTGCCGCGCAGGGCGGGGAGCCGGCGGCCCGGGGGAGCGTGCCGCGGGAGGGACGCCAGCAGACCTGCCGTGTAGGGGGCGCGGGGACGGGCCAGCACCTCGTCCGCGGGGCCGAGTTCGGTGAGGCGCCCGGCGTACATGACCAGCATCCGGTCCGCGTGGCCCGCCACGGCGTCCATGTCGTGGGTGACCAGGACCAGCGCGGCGCCGGCCGCCTCCCGCTGCTCGGCGAGCAGCCGCAGCACCTGGTCGCGGCGCTCCTCGTCGAGGGCGGTGGTGGGCTCGTCGGCGACCACGAGGTCGGGCTCGTTGATCGTGGCCATGGCGATCACGGCGCGCTGCCGCATGCCGCCGGAGTACTCGTGCGGATACGCCCGCGCCCTGCGTGCCGCGTCCGGGATGCCGACGCGGTCCAGGGCGGCGACCGCCCGGGCCCGGGCCTCCTTGCGAGAGACTCCGGCCACCGAGCGTACGGCGGCGGCGAGTTGGTCGCCGACCGGGTGCACGGGGGAGAGGGCGGACAGGGCGTCCTGCGGGACGAGGGAGATACGGCGGCCGCGGTGGGCCGAGAGGTCCGGGGTGATCGTCCCGCTCGTGGTCGCGCCGCGTGGCTGCATGCCGAGGAGCGCGCGGGCCGTGAGGGACTTGCCCGCCCCCGACTCGCCGACGATCGCCAGGACTTCACGTGGCAGCACGTCGAAGGACAGGCCGCGCACGGCCTCGACCCCGTCGAAGGCGATCCGCAGCTCGCGCACCGACAGCAGTGGCTCAGACTCCAACGGGGGCCTCCTTCTTCTCGGCCTTTACCGGAGCCGGGCCGGCTCGCCGTACGCTCCGGCCCTGGGTGAGTGCCGCGCCCGACACCGCGAGGCCCGCCAGCAGGGCCAGGGCCGCCGCCGGGGCGAGGGCCGCCCACGGGGCGCGTTCCACATAGGCCCGGGACTCCTCCAGCAGCAGGCCCCACTCGGGGGCGGGCGGCTGGGCGCCCAGGCCGAGGAAGCCGAGGGAGGCCAGGGCCAGGGCGATACCCGGCAGCCGCAGCAGGGCATGGCGGGCGACCGGGGCGGCCACGGACGGCAGGACATGCCGGGTGAGGATCCAGAACGGGCTCGCCCCGATGGCCCGTTGGGTGGTGAGGAACGCCGACGCCCGCACCTCCTGCACCAGAGCCGCCGCGTGCGCGGACAGGGCAGGCCAGGAGATCAGCGTGACCGCCAGGGCCGCCCCGCCGGTGCCCGGCCCGACGGCCGCCGCGACCAGGATGCCGACGATCACCGGGGGCAGCGCGTTGGCGATGTCCGACGCGCCCGCCGCGACCCCCGGCAGAAAGCCCAGCACGAGCGCGATCAGCAGGCCCAGCAGACAGACCGCCGCGGCCGTGCCGACCGTCGAGGCGGCGCCGTGACCGAGCCGGGCGAGCACATCGCGGCCGAGACCGTCGGTGCCGAGCGGATGCGACCAGGAGGGCGCGGCGAGACGGACGGTGGTGTCCACGGCGTACGGGTCGCGCAGCAGGCCCCAGCCGATGGTGAGCAGCAGGACGGCGGCCAGTGCCACCGGGACCGCCGGGTGCGCGCGGACCGGGCGGGCCGGCGGCAGCGTCAGCCCGGCGTCCCGCAGCGCGGGCCCCAGCAGCCGGCGCCGTATGCCCGCCGCCACCGCGCCCGCGACCAGCCCGAGCAGCAGCAGCGCGAGGACCGAGCCCTGGAGCAGCGGAAGGTCCTGAGACCGGGCCGCGCCGAGGGCCGTACGGCCGATGCCCGGCACCGCGAACACCGTCTCCACGGCCACCGCCCCGCCCGTCAGGCCGACGGCGACCATCCCGAACTGCGGAACCAGCGGCGGCAGAACGCGCCGCAGCGCCGCCCCCGCGACCCGCGCCCGGCTCACCCCGGCACCCCGCCACAGCTCCGCCCACCGCTCGTCGAGCACGGCGGGCAGCGCGTCCGCCACCAGCCGCCCGAGCAGCCCGCCCGCCGGGACGCCCAGGGCGAGCGCGGGCAGCACCAGATACTCGGCGCTCTGCCAGCCGGACGTCGGCAGCCATCCGAGCCACACCCCGAACACCAGCAGCACCACGGTGGCCAGCAGGAACTCGGGTACGGCGGCGAGCATCGCGGCGAACGCCCCGGCCGAGCCGCGCCCGCGCACCAGCACCGGCGTCACCAGCGCGGCGGCCAGCAGCACCGCCACGCCGAGCGCCGCGCCCATCAGCCCCAGCGACACCTGGAGCCCGGCGACCACGGACGGCAGGACGTCGTGCCCCGAGACCCAGGAGGTGCCGAAGTCGCCGTGGAGCAGGTCGGCGGCCCACCTCCCCAGCAGAGACAGCGGGCCGGCGTCCAGGCCGAGGTCCCGGCGGATCGCGGCCAGGGCCTCCTCGGTCGCCTCCTGCTCGGCCGACCGGGCGCGCAGCACGGTGAGCGCCGGGTCGCGGTGGGAGAGCCAGGGCAGCAGGCCGACAACGGCCAGGACGGCGAGGAGGCCGACGCAGCGGGTCAGTCCGGCCGTGCGCTTCGCAAGGAACCTCACTTGACGTAGGTGTCCGCGGTCACGAGCTCGCGCTCGCGCGGGTCGTGCGCGGCGTTCACGACACCGGCGGCGTCGCCCTGGATCACCCGCTCGTGGAGCATCGGAACGGCCGCGTCCGCGGCCAGGACGGCGGCCTCGGCCTCGACGACCGCCTTGCGGCGGGCGTCGCCGACCCGGGTGTCGGTGGCCTTCTTCAGGGCCTTGTCGACCTCGGGGTCGGCGAAGTGCGAGAGGTTGAAGGTGCCCTTGGATGCGAAGTCGCTGTAGAGGTACGCGGCCGGGTCGCCGGAGTCGAGGACGGTGGCGCGGGAGAGGACGAACGCGTCGAAGCGGCCCGCGAGCGCGTCGGACTCGATGTTCGCGTACTCGCGCACGTCCAGCTTCACCTTGAACCCGGCCTTCTGGAGCTGCTGTTGCAGCGCGGCGGCGACCTCGGGCATCTCGGAGCGGTCGGTGTACGTGCCGATGGTGACGGTCTCGCCGGACGGGTCGCCGGCCTTGGCGCGCTCGACCGGTGTACGCAGATCGGCGGCCCAGGGCAGGGCGGGCCCGAGCAGGCCCTCGGCGACATCGGCGCGGCCCTCGTACACGCCCTTCACGATCGACTCGGCGTCGATCGCCTCCCGGGCCGCCGCCCGGATCGCGGGATCCTCGAAGGCGCCCTTCTCCGTGTTGAGGTAGAGAGTGTTGGTGCGCGGCATCGGGACCTCGGTGACCAGGTCCTTGTCGAGGACGGCGGCCTGCGAGACGGGGATCGCCTCGACGATGTCGGCCTCGCCGCTGCGCAGCGCCGCCGCGCGTGCGGTTCCGTCCGGGACGAACTTCACGTCGATGCCGGGGGATTCGGCCTTCCCGCCCCAGTAGCCGTCGTAGCGGTCGAGGGTGGCGGAGGAGGTGCCATTGACCTTCGTCAGTTCGAAGGGCCCGGTGCCGGCGCCGACGGGGTCGACCGTCTTCCCCCGGTAGGCCTTCGCCGCCAGGATCGCCAGCTGCGGGGAGCTGAGCCGCTGCGGGACCAGGGGGTCCTCGGTGGCGGTCGTGACGGTGACCTTGTCACCGTCCGCCTTCGCGGTGAGGTCCACGCCGTCGAGGATGCGGGGCTTGGGGGAGGCGGTGGCGGCCTTGGTGAGGGCGTGGACGACGGCTTCGGGGGTGAGTTTCGTGCCGTCGTGGAAGGTGACGCCCTCGCGGAGGGTGAAGGTCCAGGTCTTCCCGGACTGCTGCCACTCGGTGGCGAGCGCGGGCCGGGCGTCGCCCTCCGCGTCCAGCTTCACGAGTGTCTCGGCGGTCGACCAGCGCGACAGTTTGAACGCGTCGTCGGAGAGCGGGGAGAGGCCGGAGCGTGGAGGCTGGAGCATGGCGACGCGTATGCGTTTCCCCCCGGGCCCGGAGTCGTCCGTGGCCTGCTGGGTGCCGGTGAAGCAGCCGGTCAGCAGGGCGGAGGCGGCGGTGAGGGCGGTGAGGGGGGCGAGACGAGCGGGGACGCGCACGGGACACCTCGGTCAAGGCATGGTCAAAAGTTGAATGTGCCACGACCGTAGCATGATGACAATCGTTTTCAGAAGAAGAGGGGTCAGGGGGAGGAGGGGTCAGGGAGCCGGACGGAAGTACTTCCGCAGTGCCCAGGCCGCGAGTTCGCGACCGGTGGCGGCGCCCACCTCGTCGGCCGTGCGGGTGTGGATCCCGCCCCAGACCCTGGCGTCGATGACGTCCTGTTCGTACTCGTGGGCGTAGCGGTAGTGGCGGGACGTACCGGTGGTGGTCGACCGGATGTGCAGGTCGACCCGGGAGCTGCCGAGGATCCCGGTCAGCATGCGCATCAGCGCGCCGCCCATGGTGGCGTGGCCGCTGAGGTAGTCGGGATGCGCCGGGGTGACGAGCAGAGGTTCCCAGTGCCGGTCCGCCCGGGTCGCCGGGTTGCCGTCGGTGTCCGCCTCCCGGATGGCGGTGACGGGCCGCCAGGTGCCGTAGTGGAGTTTGGCGTCCCAGGCGGCGACGACGGCGTCCACCTGGGCGGTGTTGGCCGCCGCGTACAGGCGTGCGGTCTCGGTGATGTCGAACCCGTGCCGGGTGGCGTGGTCGCCCAGAGCTCCTTGCAGGTCCAGGTTGGTGAAATACCGCGCGGTGTCCGTCTGTTCGGGGGTCCGCTGCGAGCCGGTCCGGCCTCCGTAGGCCGCCAGTTCGCGGAGGTCCTTCGCGTACCGGGCGGAGCGGAGCGCCGGCGGGGGGCCGGGGCGGAACTGGTGCGGGGAGTCCAGCAGCAGTGGCCGCAACCTGCCGATCCAGGCATTGCGGAACGGCTCGTGACCGGGCGGGGTGGGACGCCAGACACCGGGGCGCGGACGCGCGGGAAACGGCACGGACGCGCCGCGGCCGTCATCGCGGCGCAGATCGATGATGTGGTCGGCGGCGAGCTTCCCGAACGCGACGCCCTGGTCCTCGGCCTCGCCGTCGGGGATCTTCGCGAGGGTGCCGGTCAGGGCGGCGTCCAGCCGGGGAGCGGCCCCGGGGAAGGAGTGGCGCAGTACCTGGTGTGCCGCCGAGGCGGCAGCCGCCGCGGACGAGGCCGTACGAGGCGCCCGTCCGTCCCACTTGTACGGGGCGAAGCGCCCCTCGATGCCGACGACGGCGTTGTAGACGGCGGTGGAGACGTACGCCTCCCAGATGAACGACTCGGGCGGCACCGGGCGGGCCTCGGCCTCGATGGTGGCATCGGCCGTGCGCATCCACTCGATGACCGTCGATGCGCTCCGTTCGCCCCGCTCGGCCTCGTACGCCGTTCCCGCGCTGCGGCCGGAACCGGCACTCGCGTGGGCGCCCGGCAGTGCGAGCGCGAGCACCCCGCAAGCCAGCCCCGCGACCGCCGTTCGCTTCGCGGACCAGGCGCGTCGGTTCCGCACGTGAACTCCTCCCAGTCGATGGCACACCGGGAGATTCGTGACCGCGCGCGGCGCCCGACGGCACGGCGCCGTCCTGAAGATCGCTCCGTCGGGCGATGGGTCTCACCCGGAAGGCCCGATGGCCCGACCGTGCGCGAGCCGGGCCCCCTTCAACGCCATGTGCAGGAGCAGACGGTCCTCGCCGTCGTCCAGGTCCAGGCCGGTGAGCTTCTCGATCCGGGACAGTCGGTAGTACAGGGTCTGGCGGTGGATGCCCAGCTCGGCGGCGGCCCGGGCGGCCTGGCCGGCGCAGTCGAGGTAGATCTCGGCGGTACGGGCGAGTTCCACGTGCACCGGGGAGAGCAGGGCGTGGACGGCGGGGTCGTGGGCCAGGTCCGGAGGCAGCGCGGTGAGCAGCCGGAACGGTCCGATCTCCGACCATTGCGCGACCGGTCCCAGCCGGGCCTCGGCCAGCGCCGCCCGAGCCGCCGCGGACGCCTCCCACCAGGCGGTGCCGAGCTCTGCGAGGCCGGAGCGGGGGGTCGCGAGGCCGGCGGCGGGGCCGGTCGGTCCGTGGGTGGAGGTACCGGACTGCCCGGACGTGGATCCCGAACCGGGCCCGGCGGAGGCGCCGCGTGTGCCGCGCGAGGCCGTACCGCCCGACGTAGCGGCAGCCGAACCGCCCGAAGCCCTGCGGCCTGCGGCCCCACCGCCCGAAGCGCCGCCGCCCACCCGCTCCAGCAGCCGTGTCGCCGCGGTGGTCGCCGGAGTCAGTACGTCCGTCGAGCGCAGCCGGATCAGCAGGGCCACGCACTGGGCCGACGCCCCCCACGGCAGCGTGCACAGAGCTGTCGCGCCCGGCATCGTACGGACCGAGGGGGCGTCGTCGGGGTCGGCCGATGGCCAGGGGGCCACGCAGACCACCGTGTGCAGACCGTCGGCGCGGGAGCCGAGCGCCGTGCGGAGTTCCGCTATGGCCATGTCGCGCTGCCAGTCGCGTTCCGCAGTGAGGACGGCGCGCAGTTCACGGCTCAGGTCGGCACCGTGCTGGGCCTCGTCCGCGAGCAGCGCCCCGATCCGGGTCGTGACCTCCATGGCGGCGGAGAGCCGCTGTTCGCTCGGGCCGGGATCGTCGTCCAGGAGCCAGACATAGCCGTGGACCACGCCCCGGTGGCGGACCGGGAGGCAGATCCGCCCCCGGTTGACCCCCGCCTCCGGCGTCGGCGGGATGCGCACCGGGCCGGTCGCACGCGTGATGCCGAAGCCCTCGAACCAGGCCCGGACGGCCGCGGTCGAACGGCGGGTGAGGATCGAACGGGTGCGCACCGGGTCCAGGGCCGACGGATCGAGGTCGCCCTCGCTGTCGTACGCCCCGAAGGTGATCAGCTCGAAGTCCCGGTTCTCCAGCGTCGCGGGCGCGCCGAGGAGCTCCGAGATCTCGTCGACCAGCTCCTCGTAGTCGCCCCGGTGTTCCGACGTCATGCGGGCATTGTCCCCCACCGCCCACGACCCTTCATACATCTGTCTGAGATCTGCGGCACGAATGCGTGACAGCTGTCGATGGCCGACGATCGAGAGGATCCTTAGGTTTCACGGTGGTTCTCCGCGCCGTACCCGAAGCGTCATCCGCCCGGGGTCCGGCCATCCGTTGGTTGTGCTCTGGAGGTGCCCCGTGCTGGGTCCCGTGATTCTCGCCGCGTCTCGCAGCGACCGGATGCGACGCCTGATCTCGGCGGCCCCGGTGACCAAGCAGGTCGTCGACCGCTTCATCCCGGGCGAAGGCGTCGACGACATCGTCCCGGTGGTCCGGGACCTGGCCGACCGGGGTCTGGAGCTGACGATGGACGTCGTCGGCGAGGACATCACCAACCCCGCGCAGGCCGCCGCCGCCCGGGACTCCTACCTGGAGCTGATCGACCGCCTCAAGCCGCTGGAGCTCGGCACCCGTGCCGAGATGTCGGTGAAGCTGTCGATGTTCGGGCAGGCGCTGGAGGACGGCCACGAGCTGGCCCTCAAGAACGTCCGCCCGGTCGTCGAGGCCGCCGCCGAGATCGGCACCACGGTCACTCTGGACGCCGAGGACCACACCACCCTCGACTCGATGTTCGCCATCCACGATGAGCTGCGGAAGGACTTCCCGGGGACCGGCTGCGTCATCCAGGCCTACCTCTTCCGCACCGAGGCCGACGCCCGCCGCCTCGCCGCGAACGGCAGCCGGGTACGCCTGGTCAAGGGCGCGTACAAGGAGCCCGCCTCGGTCGCGTACCAGGACAAGCACGAGATCGATCGGGCGTACGTACGGATTCTCGGTACGTTGATGGAGGGGACGGGGTACCCGATGATCGGGTCCCACGACCCGCGCCTGATCGCGATCGGCCAGGAGCTCGCCCACCGCGCCGGGCGCAAACTGGACGAGTACGAGTTCCAGATGCTCTACGGCATCCGCGGCGACGAGCAGTCGCGCCTCGCCGCCGAGGGCCACCGCATGCGCGTCTACACCGCCTACGGCACCGACTGGTACGGCTACTTCATGCGCCGGCTCGCCGAGAAACCGGCCAACCTGCGGTTCTTCGCACGATCGATGCTCACCAAGGGCTGACCGCCACACCGCTCAGTAAGGAGTTAGGGAAAACATGGACGCTGTGACCCAGGTCCCCACCCCCGTCAACGAGCCGGTGCACGGCTACGCCCCCGGCTCGCCCGAGCGTGCCCGGCTGGAGGCCAGGCTGAAGGAGCTGGCCGACAACCCCGTCGACCTGCCCTGCACCATCGGCGGCGAGAAGCGGATGGGCGGCGGCGAGGCCTTCCAGGTCGTCCAGCCGCACAACCACAAGGCCGTGCTCGGCACGTACCGCAACGCCACCCAGCAGGACGCCCAGGACGCCGTCGACGCGGCCCTGGCCGCCGCGCCCGCCTGGCGTGCCCTGTCCTTCGACGACCGCGCGGCGATCATCCTGCGCGCCGCCGAGCTGCTGTCGGGCCCCTGGCGCGAGACGCTCGCCGCCTCCACCATGCTCGGGCAGTCCAAGACCGCCCAGCAGGCCGAGATCGACACGCCCTGTGAGCTGATCGACTTCTGGCGCTTCAACGTCTCCTACGCCCGCAACCTGCTGGCCGAGCAGCCCCCGGCGAACTCCCCGGGCGTGTGGAACCGTCTGGACCACCGCCCGCTGGAGGGCTTCGTCTACGCGGTGACGCCCTTCAACTTCACCGCCATCGCGGGCAACCTTCCGACGGCCCCCGCCCTGATGGGCAACGTCGTCGTCTGGAAGCCGTCCCCGACGCAGACCCACGCCGCCGTGCTGCTCATGCAGCTGCTGGAGGAGGCCGGTCTGCCCAAGGGCGTCATCAACCTCGTCACCGGCGACGGCATCGAGGTCTCCAAGGTCGCCCTGGAGCACCGCGACCTCGCCGGCATCCACTTCACGGGCTCGACCCCCACCTTCCAGTACCTGTGGAAGACGGTCGGCGCGAACATCGAGAAGTACCGCACCTACCCGCGCCTTGTCGGCGAGACCGGCGGCAAGGACTTCCTCGTCGCCCACCCGTCGGCCGACCCGGCGATCCTGAAGACGGCGTTCACCCGCGGTGCCTTCGAGTTCCAGGGCCAGAAGTGCAGCGCCACCTCCCGGGCGTACATCCCGGCGTCGATCTGGAACTCGGGCTTCAAGGAGGAGCTCGCCGCCGAGGTCGACGGCATCAAGATGGGTGACGTCACCGACCTGTCGAACTTCATCGGCGCCGTCATCGACGAGCGTGCCTTCGCCAAGAACAAGGCCGCCATCGACCGCGCCAAGGAGGACGCCACCTGCACGATCGTCGCGGGCGGCACCTACGACGACTCCGAGGGCTACTTCGTCCGCCCGACCGTCATCGAGTGCAGCGACCCGGAGAACGAGGTGTTCCGCACCGAGTACTTCGGCCCGATCATCGCCGTGCACGTCTACGAGGACGACAAGTACGACGAGATGCTGACCCAGATGGAGTCGGTCTCCGACTACGCCCTGACCGGCTCGGTCATCGCGAACGACCGCGCGGCGGCGGCCTACACGGCCGACAAGCTCCGCTACGCGGCCGGCAACTTCTATATCAACGACAAGTCGACCGGTGCCGTCGTCGGCCAGCAGCCCTTCGGCGGCGGTCGTGCCTCGGGCACCAACGACAAGGCCGGTGCCCCGCAGAACCTGATGCGCTGGACCCTGACCCGCGCCATCAAGGAGACGCTGGTCCCGCCGACCGACTACACCTACCCGCACATGGGCTGAGATCCCGCGGAACCGACGGGCCGGGTCCCCAGGAC
>NZ_JBSHKH010000185.1:0-12589 GCF_053643595.1 Streptomyces sp. NPDC055506
CCCTTGGTAGCAGGGCGCGGGCCGAGCGATGCGAGCCGGGTGGCGGCCTACGTGTCGACGAGGTACTTGATCTCGCTCACGACGTACTCCCCGTAGTGGAACGCGTTCCCCAGTGCCTCCAGCCTCGCGTACTGCTCCTCGGACAGATACAGGTACTCCGGGGACAACGAGGCACTCTTCTTGGGCAGAGCTCGCAGGAGCAGCCTGAAGGCGAGATCGGGAGTGCAGCTGCGGGCGCACTCGGCCAGTGCATCCGTCACCTCCGTGTCCAGGACGCTTCTGAACTCGTGCACTTCCGCGAGGACGTCACCGGCCAGCTCCACACCCCCGTACCGGTCGGCGTCGGAGAGAACCGGGGTGTCCGCGCGGCGGGACAGCCACGCATCGCACACCCCGATCACCTGCCGCATCCACTCGTCGCCTTCCCCGACATGGCGCGGGAAGAAGGACTCCGTCGCTTCCGCGCCCCCCTTCCACAACGCCTTGATCTGGGCGGAGGTGAGATTGTCGAGGAGGAGCAGGGCGTCGCGCCGCACCGACAGCACGGCTGCCGGCTCGAGTTCCTCCACGAACTCGTTGGTCACCGCTTCTGCCGGTGTCGAGGCGTCGAGCTTCCAGTCCTGGTGGAAGAATTCCATGATCCACGGGACGCCGAACATGAACTCCGTGTGTCGCTCCATCACATGTCACCCTGGGTACCCGGTGAAGACATAGAAGCCACTCTTATGACCTGAGGCTCGTTTCAGGATGAGGGTGTACCGGTTTCCGGCTTGGGTGACCGTCCTTCCGTCCGGATGGGCGACCCAGCCGAGAGAGTTTCTCGCTCCGAACGTACCGGTCAACTTCTTCTGCTGTTGCGAGCCACGAAGCCACGTCGCGATCTCCCCTGCCTTGTTGACGACCGCGTAGTCCACGACCGCCTGTGCCGTCTGCAGGTCGATGAACACACTGACTTTCTCACCGTCGGCGTGGGCCATCGCGAGCGCTTCGGTCTGGTTCTGGTCCACATGCTTCTCAAGGATGTGGGCCTGGCCGGGGAACTCGCCTTCGTCGGCGATGAGGTCGTTGCAGTTGTGAACCAGGACCGGCGTGTCGTCCGCCACGGCGTAGAACGTGTGCAGGCCGGACACGGTCAGGTCGTACACAGTCCGGGGCGTCGCTTCGTCCCGGTCGCGCAGTGCGGTGACCGTGCGAAGGGTGCCGTCCGGCGTGCGCAGGCGGTCGCCGGTGCGCAGGTCGGAGGCGAGAGTCCAGCCGCGGCCGACGACGAAGACCTGGTGACCCGGTGTACTGGTGAGGCTTCCCCCGTCCGCCAGGGTGATGTCCAGCAGGTCCTCGGTGGTGTGGGAGAACGTGCGGGTGACCGCCTCTCCCCGGGTGGTTCCGGTGCCCGGGTCGGTGGCCAGGAGCCGGTCGCCGAACCGCACCTCCCGGATCGACTTGCGGCTGCCGTCGGCGAGGACCACTTCGGTTCCGCCGGGGAAGCTGTTGGTCCTGCAGGCCGTCCGCGCCTCCCCGGAGAACACGCCGCCGATTCCTGTCCCCGCCCCCGCCTGCACCTGCTTGTTCGCGTCCTCGCGGCCGGCCTGGTCGGCCGCCTGCTGGGCCGAGTCCGCGTACTTCTTGGCGTCCTTGGCCGCTTCCTCGGCCTCGGTCGCGGCGGCGTCGGCGCGTTCGGCTGCGGTGCGGGCCTCCTTGGCGGCCTGCTCGGCCTCCGAGGCAGCGGCACGGGCCGCCGCGGCGTCGAGGGCGGCCTGGTCGGCGGCGTCGCGGGCGTCCTTGGCGTAGCCCTCGGCGCGGCCGGCTGCCTTGTCGGCGGCGGCCGCGTCCTCGGTGGCCTGGCGCTGGTATTCGATCGAGCGGGCCAGTGACTGGCTGGCCTTGGACGCGGCCAGGGCGGCGTCGGCGGCGTAGCCGAGGGCTTCCTTGGCGTAGCCGCGTGCGTCGGCCGCGTGCCCTGCAGCGTTGGCCGCGTGCTGGTAGGCGGCCTTGGCGTCACCCTTCGCCTGCTCGGCGAGGGCCTTGGCGGCTGCTGCTTCCTCCAGGGCGTTCTTGGAGTGGGCGTCGGCGACGGCCTTCTGCTGCTCGGCGATCGACTTCGACGCCTGCCCGGTCAGGACGACCAGGCCGGCGGCCGAGTCGGTGGTGACGTAGGGCGAGCCGAGCTGGATCGCGTCGTTGGCCGGCTTGGCGACCTGCGCGGCCGCCTTGCCCGCGTCCACCGCGGCCTGGGCGGTGACGTGGGCGAAGCCTGCTGCCTTGACCGAGGCCACCACGGCCTTGGCGGCCTCCTTGTTCGCCTCGTCCGCCTGGGACTTGGCGGTCTTGGCGTGCTGTTCCGCCTCATCGGCCAGCTCGACGGCCGTCTTCGCCTCGGCGGCGGCGTGCGCGGCGGCCTTGATGGCATCGGCCACAGCGGCGGTCGCGGTCTTCACCGCGGCATCCGCCCGCAGCTTCGCCGCCTGAGCACCGTCCGCGTGGGCGCGGGCGCGCTTTGCGGCCGCCTCGGCACGAGTGGCGGCAGCGTCGGCGTCCGCTGCGGCCTGGGTGGCGGCGTCCGCCTCGGAACGCGCCCTGCCCGCTGCGGCTTCGGCATCGTCGGCGTGTCCGTCCGCCGCGTCGGCGGCCGCCCTGGACTCCTGCGCGTTGCTGTCGGACTCGTGGGCCTGGGCGTACGCGTCCTTGGCCGCGGCCTTGGCTCGGGCGGCGTTGGCCTTGTGCTCGGCGTCCCAGGCATCGTCCCGCTTGGCCTTGGCGTTGTCGCGGGCCTGGACGGCGGCGTTCTTCTTCTCGACCGCGGTGCTTTCGGCGGCCTCGGCCTTCTCCTTGGCCTCCTTCGCGTTCGACGCTTCCGCCTGGGCGTTCTCCTTGTGGCGGGCTGCCTCGGCCTGCTTGGCCTCGGCGGTCTCCTTCTCCGTCTTCGCGGTCTTCTCTTCGGCTTCCGCGGCCAGCCGCTTGGCGTGCGCGTCAGCCGCAGCCGCCTTCGCGTCACCCTCCGCCTTCAAGGCGACGGCGAGCTTGGCCTCAGCGGTCTCCTTGTCCTTCTTGGCGTTGTCGCGGTGCACCTTCGCCGCATCCGCTGCGGCCTTGGCCTGCCACTCGGCCGCCTCCGCGGCCTTCTTACGGAACTCCGCCTTCGCCTGCGCGGCCTGGGCCAGCGCACGCTGAGTGATCGTCTCACTGTCCGCGGCCGCGGCACGGGTGGCCGCCTCAGCGGTCTCGCCGGCCTTCACCATGGCCGTCAGCGCAGCCGCCGCACCCTTGGTGACCTGCGCCTTCTGCTGACCCACCAGCAGACCACGACCCCGCGGAGCACCCGCGTTGTCGGCGATCGTGTAGGCGGCCTTCTCGGCGGTGTCGGAAGTGGTGACGGCCTTCTGCGCTGCCGCCAGCTGGGCCTTCAGCGCGGCGAGCTGCTTCTTCGCCGCCGCCTGAGCGGCCGTGACACCGGCCTTGGCCTTGTCGAACTGTGCCTTCGGCGGAACCGTCCCGGTGTGCCCGGACGGCTTGATGCTGTACTTCTGCGAGGTGCCGCCGGAGCACGTCCACAGCCGCGCGTCAGTGCTGTTCGTGAAGTTGGCCAGGTCCAGGCACTTGTCCGTGGCGGTGTTCTTCAGGGCCGTGGCGGCGCGCAGGTTGTACTCCCACGTCTGCGCCGGTGAACTGTTGCACGTCCAGATCTGGATCTTCGTGCCGTTCGCCTCGTTGGTCCCCGACACATCCAGGCACTTCAGGGAGTTGACGTTCCGCAGGTGCAGGCCCTTGTCGTCTCCGTAGACCTCCCACTGCTGCTGCGCCTTGCCGTTGCAGGTGTAGATCTGTACCGGCGAGCCGTTGGTCTTCGCACCACCCGGGATGTCGAGGCACTTGCCCGACGCGCCCGGCACCTCGATCACCGCAGGAGCGTCACCGACGTATCCGACGCCGCCCGCTGACCAGTAGTCCTGCCAGCGCGTGAGGTGGTCGGCCGTCCAGGAGTGTCCCAGCATGTCGCCCAGCGCCTTCGCGCCCGCAGCCAGCGCCGTGGTGGCGTCCTTGTTCGCGGCCAGGATCTGGTTGCGCTGCGCGGCCTGCGAGGAGACCTCCTGCTGCCACTCGGTGGCGGCGGTGGAGGAGATGTCGCCCAGCACCTTGCTCGGGTCGATCGGGTCACGCCACGCGCACGCCGAGAACCGGCTCTTCAGGTCCTCGACCGCGATGCGGTACTCCGCCGTGCCCGGCTGCGGGGCCGTACGGGGGAAGCCACCGGAGGCGAGGAAGAGACGGGCGTTGTCCGCACCGGTGGGCTCCAGGTCCCACTCGGACAGGTGCTTGAAGGCGTCCCGCTCGGCGAGCGCACGATTCCACTCGTCACTGGGCAGACCCGGATCCGGGTCCTTGCCGTACAGCGGGGCACCGAGGTCCTTTACCGCCTTGACCGTCGCCGCATCAGCCCTCGGGGTGGAGTCCTGGTAGAAGTCGCCCTCGTCCTTCCAGAACCGCTCCGCGGTCCACTTCGTCAGGCCGGTCTGGCCATAGAAGTCGTCCTTGCCGTCATTGGCTGTTCCCGGGGGCCAGTGGAAGCCGGTCTCGGTGAAGCCGGCCGGAGTGGTCAGCCCGGTAAGGGGCTTACCCCACCCGTCCCGCAGCGCGTTGAGGGCGTTCAGCTCCTTGCTCGCCGCGTCCTTGTCCTTCTGGTACGCTGCGGAGAGCGGGGTGTTCTCCCAGTTGTCCCGGTTGGCCAGCTCACGCAGCTTCGCCGGAGTCTGGTTGAGGCCGTCCTGCGCCGTCGTGGCCATCGACGGCCCACCCAGGCGCAGCACATCGGCCATCAGGCACTGGTCCTGCCGCAACTGCTCGGCAGCCGTGTCCTCGCTCCAGTCGTACGAGTCGTTCGCCGCCGCGGCCTTCGCCGCGGTCAACTGGAGCACGTCCGGCTGGACAGCCAGACCGCTCAGCACGGAGGCGGCCACGACGGACGTGACGACGGGAGTGAGGAAACCGGATTTTCTTGATCTGGTACTGGTTCTGGAGCTGAAGAACCCTGGTCTCGGGCGCAACAGAGCATCCCTTTCATCGCAAAGGAAGGCAGGCGGGGGCGACCGTCCGAAGAGGCGGAAGCGAGTGGTGAGATCAGGCCGTCGTCTCGGTACGGAGACCGGAGCAACGGGCGGAGCAGGCTGAAACAGCATGCGTGAAGTGCCGGAATCGCGGCATGACGACCAACCTCTCCCCGTGGCGACACCGTTCCCCCGGCCGCCGGTTGACACACGCGAGGGCGGAGTGGTCAGCAGCCGCCCGTCGCGACGATCACCATACGCGCACATGAACGGGACAGGACAAGTCACATCTTGGTGTCGGAGTTGGCTGGCGCAAACGTGCCAGTCGAGGCTCACGGATCTCGACGTGGGCAACTTCCGTGCTCAAGCTTGGGATTATCTGTGTAGCAGGCGTGAAGGCCTGTCAAGGTGACGTGATTACCTGCGCCAAAAATGACCGGAAGTTGCCCATAGCTGACCAGGTCACGGATTCGCCTGGACAGCGAACCAGCTGACCTTCCCGATGCGCCCGGGACGAGGTTCCGTACCCCCAGTCGTACGCCAGGGCTGCCACCAGGGCCAGCAGGAGTACGGCCGGTTGAGTTTCTGAAGCGCGAGCCGGCCTGGCTTCGTTCGCGGCGGTGTCGCGCCCACCAATGCCTTCAACGGTTCAGCCCTGCCTGCGAGCCCTTCGACGAGCGGCCAGCATCACTCGAAGCGAGCCCGCCAGCGGCGGTGATACGGACCCGCGCAACAGCCGGGCGCCATGCGCGAGCGCCGCGTCCGCAGTGAGCAGCTCGATCTCGGCGACGGCCTCCAACAAGACGCCGTTGCGGTTCGCGGTCAGTGCGGGCAGTTCCTTGGCCGCCAACAGCGAGGTGCGCGCCGCTTCGATCTGGCACTCCAACAACTCCCGTACGCCCGGCGATTGGCGCCCCTCCGCGAGGTCCCTCTCCGTCACCGAGAAGCGTGCCAGCGTTTCCGTCGGGATGCCCAGCCGCCCTTCCGCCAAGTCCTCGGCGAGATCGTTGACGAAGTCCAGCCGCTGACTGCCGTCGATGAACATCCGGCACCCGGCCCGGAAGTCCCCGTCTTCGCGCTCCGGCCCCAGCAAGGACGCGACCAGCATGAACGCAGGCAGCGAGTAGGCGTCCACATACGTCTGGTAGTCGGCCTCGGTGGCGAAGCCGGCGAACTCCAACTCGGCAGTGGCGGTGGCCAAGTACCCCTCCGCCACCTCCCGGAGCCGCGGGTACGCCGCCGTGGTGTGCAGCAGCGTACGGATCAGTGGATCGTCGCTCACCCCGCTGTCCAGCGACTTGCGCACCTCCTGCTCCCACGACCCCCACGCCGCGACTCGCTGTGGCTTCGGCCCGGTGTCCAGCAGGTTGTCCCCGTGATGCATCACTGCCGTCGCCGCCACCACATGGGGCAGCACCGCTTTCGGCAACAGCAGACGGGCCGCAAGGTATGAGGCACGTCTGAAACGCGCGACTGACTCCCGCTGGGCGCTGTAGTCCCGCCGGAGCTCCGCCTCCCGTATCCCCGCAGCATCCAAGCTCTGATTCCACGCGCTCATGCGCCGATCGTAGGCAGGGCGAACCTGCCGGTCAGCCGGCAGCGGCGTCCGAACGCCTCCCGGATCTCTTCGTCAGAGCGGGACAGACAACTCCTAACGACGATCAACGAATGGCCTGCATCACCAGCACTCGCTCCCGTCTCACGTGGTTCACCACCGCTCTGTGCGGTGCATCTGCCGCGGCAGCGACGTCTTGAGGTCCGGAAGCATCACGTGAGGTACGACGTTCTGCAGGGGAGCGATCCGCCAGCTGGCCGACTACGGAGGTACGCCCAAGTCTGCTCACCCTCGCCCCTTCCGTCCCGCTCCTTGACACCGCACCCCCCGCCTTTGCCCAGGGCGCGCGAACTCCTCCCGGGTTCCGCAAGCTCGACTCCTGCTGGGTTGAACACGCCGCCGCCTCTTCGAACTGGGATTCCGCCCACAGCACGGTCTGGGTGCCCTGGTGCTTGACCATTCCCAGCGGTCTTGAGGATCTTGTGGTGCATCCCGGTGCGGACGGTGGCCAGCAGGGCGGCCCGGATGTCAGGCGCCACGTCTCCCGCTGCAGCGCCGGTCACGGCTCGTAGTACGGCACCTGGCCCCGGCTGCGCAGCCGCAGCTTACCGATGCCGCCCTTCGCCGTGGACTTGATCGCGTTCAGCAGCAACGCCACGCGCACCAGCAGCATGACGTTCGCTTCCGCAAGGTCGATACTGCCGACGAGAGGATCACCAGCCCGCTCGCACACGACGGCCACCCGGACCTGGCGACCCGTCATCAAGGTCAGCATCGGGTCAGCGTCAGTACCGCCACAACGCGGTACGGAGGGCCGCGGGTCGCCAAGATCGACAACTGGTCAAACGCGATCTGGCCTGCGAAGCTGGAGTTCAAGGGCTCATCTACTAGTTTGTCTAGGAGGTTCCCGTGAAGATGCTGATCAACGTCCCGGAGACCGTGGTCGCGGACGCGCTGCGCGGCCTGGCGGCTGCCCACCCGGAGCTGACCGTGGACGTGGAGAACCGGGTGATCGTACGACGGGACGCTCCCGTGGCCGGAAAAGTGGGGCTGGTCTCCGGCGGAGGCTCGGGGCACGAGCCGTTGCACGGTGGTTTCGTGGGTCCCGGCATGCTGTCGGCGGCCTGTCCGGGCGAGGTGTTCACCTCCCCGGTGCCCGACCAGATGCTGCGCGCGGCCGCCGCCGTGGACAGCGGGGCCGGGGTGCTGTTCATCGTGAAGAACTACACCGGCGACGTGCTCAACTTCGACATGGCCGCCGAGCTGGCCGAGGACGAGGGCATCCAGGTCGCGAAGGTGCTGGTCAACGATGACGTGGCGGTGACCGACAGTCTCTACACGGCCGGTCGGCGTGGCACCGGCGCGACCCTGTTCGTGGAGAAGATCGCCGGTGCCGCCGCCGACGAGGGCATGCCGCTGGAGCGGGTGGAGGCCATCGCCCGGCAGGTCAACGAGAACTCCCGCAGCTTCGGTATCGCGCTGAGCGCCTGCAGCACGCCGGCCAAGGGCAGCCCCACCTTCGATCTGCCGACCGGTGAGCTGGAGTTGGGCATCGGCATCCACGGCGAGCCCGGCCGGGAGCGGCGGGCGATGATGACCTCCGGCGAGATCGCCGAGGCCGCCGTCGAGGCCGTGGTGGAGGACCTCCAGCCACGCAATCCCGTGCTGGTCCTGGTCAACGGCATGGGCGCCACTCCGCTGCTGGAGCTGTACGGCTTCAACGCCGAGGTGCACCGGGTGCTCGCCCAGCGCGGCGTCCCCGTGGCCCGTGTCCTCGTGGGCAACTACGTCACCTCCCTCGACATGGCGGGCGCCTCGCTCACCCTCTGCCAGGTCGACGAGGAGATGCTGCGGCTGTGGGACGCGCCGGTGAAGACGGCGGGTCTGCGCTGGGGCGTGTGACGGGCAGGGGGTAAAGGAACACCCCATAAAGGATCACCCCGTACTACCAGGCAAGGAGATCCAGTGCTCGACGCCGATTTCTTCCGCCGTTGGATGACGGCGACCGCCGCGTCCGTCGACCGTGAGGCGGAACGGCTCACCGCCCTCGACTCCCCGATCGGGGACGCCGACCACGGCAGCAACCTCCAGCGCGGGTTCACGGCCGTGGCGGCCGCCCTGGAGAAGGAGGCCCCCGGCACGCCCGGCGGGGTGCTGACGCTGGCCGGACGCCAGCTCATCTCGACGGTCGGCGGTGCCTCGGGGCCGCTCTACGGCACGCTGCTGCGCCGTACCGGCAAGGCGCTCGGGGATGCCGCCGAGGTCAGTGCGGAGCAGCTGGCCGAGGCGCTGCGGACCGGGGTGGACGCGGTCATGACGCTCGGTGGTGCCGCCCCGGGCGACAAGACCATGATCGACGCGCTGGTGCCCGCGGTGGACGCGCTCGGTGACTCGTTCGCGGCGGCGCGGGCCGCCGCGGAGGAGGGCGCGGTGGCGACGACGCCCCTGCAGGCGCGCAAGGGCCGGGCGAGCTATCTGGGTGAGCGCAGCATCGGGCACCAGGACCCCGGTGCCACGTCGTCGGCGCTCCTCGTCGCCGCGCTCGCGGAGGCCGCCGATGAGTGACGAGCGGCTGGTGGGAATCGTGCTGGTGTCGCACAGCGCGGAGGTGGCCGCGTCGGTCGCCGCGCTGGCGAAGGGGCTCGCGGGCGGCGGCCCGGCGGTGCCCGTGGCTCCGGCGGGCGGCACCGAGGGCGGCGGGCTCGGCACCAGCGCCGAACTGATCGCCGCGGCGGCCGCGTCCGTCGATCGCGGTGCGGGCGTCGCCGTCCTCACCGACCTGGGCAGCGCGGTGCTCACCGTGAAGGCGCTGCTCGCGGAGGGCGACGAACTCCCGGAGCGGACGCGGCTGGTGGACGCCCCGTTCGTGGAGGGTGCCGTGGCCGCTGTCGTCACGGCCGGCACCGGGGCGGATCTGGCGGCGGTGGAGTCGGCCGCCGCGGAGGCGTACACGTACCGGAAGGTGTGAGACCGGACCCGGGCACGCCGGACGACGGCGTGCCCGGCCACGGCGAACGACGGCTGACGCGCCGTCAATCATTCAGCTCCCGTCGACGAATCGCCTCGCCACCCGCTCTCCCGTCGTCACGGCCGCCGCGTGGTCCTCGATGGGCGACACCCGGGTGTCCTTGAAGACGATGTAGGTGACGCCCGAGGCCGCGCCGCCCCGGAGCGGGTGGGGGCGGATACCGAGGGCCTCGGCCGTCGCGTAGGACGCTTCTCCGATGACGCCCTGTGGGCCGGTGTCGCCGACGACCGCGTACTGCACCCGGTCGCGGTAGACGACGGCCACGACCGAACCGCCGCCCACTCCGTGGTCCCGGTAGTCCCAGATGCGGCTCGGGGCGGGCACGACGATGAAGGGGAGATGTTCGGCGCTCAAGGGGCGGCCGTCGGACTGGGAGTAGGCCGTGCTGGCGGCGAAGTACGGGTCCGTGCGGCGGTTGCAGCGGGGTCCGGGGCGGCCGTCGCAGTCGATGTCCATGTCCGCCTTCCAGAAGACGGCGTCGCGGGTACCGCAGACCGGGATCTTCGCGGAGGCGCCGTAGTCCTTGCGGTACCGGCCACGGGAGACGGGAGCGCAGTCCCGCGCCCTGGCCAGCAGGTCGGCGGCGGTGACGGGGTCCCCGCGCCACACCACCGGCTGGGTGCGCGGCTGGGCCGGCATGGCGAGCGGTGTCGTCGGGACGAGCAGGGCGGCGCTGGCCGCGGCCAGTGTGAGCGACTGGACACGCACGATGGGTGGGCCTCTCCTGAGGGAACCTGACGGGCACTCAGCCGCATCTGTTCCCCCGGGCTGTTGATCCGGTCACCCTCGGAGGGCCGTACGGCGCACTCCCCCAACCACCGACAGGGGCCGGGGACCTGAGTCCGTGTGGGACTCGGGCCGCCCGGCCACCCGCGCCGGCACGGGATCTGCGACGACAGCGGTCCGCGCGACAGGCCCGAACTCCCTGGTGTCCGCCAGGTGTTCGGCCGTGAGGAACTTCAGCGTACATAACCCTCCCGAGTGGTCACGAACGGCGGGGGTGACGCGCGGCCGCCTCGGCCCGCCTTGTCACCCTCCACCCCGCCCTCTTGATGTGGTCGCGTCAGTCGCGTCATATTGGTCCGGACCATTCCCGAGTGCCGAACCGGGAGGCAGTGTCGTGCGACGCGTTCTCGTCCCGTTCTCCGCTCCCGTCCTTCTCCTCCGGCGGGTCGCGCTCTGCGGGGTCCTCACGCTGGTCGCCGCCTGCGGCTGGGCCGGAGCGGAGGAAGAGGACGTCGGCGGTGTGCCCGGGGCGCCGACGGGCGTCACCGCTGAGGCGGGCAGCGCGACGAGCGTGCACGTCATGTGGAACATGACCGCGCGGGCCGATGTCTACGAGGTGTATCGGGGCACCACGAAGGTCGAGGAAGTGCCGGGTTCGAAGCACATGGTGGACGTCACCAGCCTCCGGCCGTCCACGCCGTACGTCTTCACCGTACGGGCGCGGGACGCCGACGGGCGGCTCGGGCCGCCCAGCCGTCAGGTCCGGGCGCGGACACCCGCGGCCGTGGCGGACGACCACTCGGCGCCCACCCGCCCCTCGGCGCCCGACGGACGGGCGGCCGGAAGCCGGGCGGTCCAGCTGTCCTGGTCCGCCTCGACGGACGACCGGGACGTGGTGTCGTACGACATCCACCAGGGAGCAGCGAAGATCCACAGCGTCAGCGGAGGCCAGACGGCCGCCGTGGTCACGGGGCTGCGGCCCGGCACGTCCTACGCGTTCACGGTCCGGGCCAGGGACGCGGCCGGCAACGTCTCCCCCGCCAGTGCCACCGTCCGTCTCACCACCCCGGGCACGGACGACGGCCGCGCCACGGCCCCCACCGGCTTCCGGGCGACGAGCCACCGCGAGGACGGGGCGTACCACGTCGACCTGAGCTGGGTGCCGCCCCGTCTGGACGGCGAGATCACCGAGTACCAGATCCAGCTGGACGGCCGCCCGGCCACGTCCCTCGTGTACGGCGGGAGCGCCCCGCGCGACCGGGCGACGCACAGCTTCTACGTGGGGCAGGCCGCCGGTGTCACGCACCGAGTCCGCATCCGGGCGATGCTGCCGGACGGCACCTGGGGCGGTTTCTCGGCGGAGCGGACGGTGACGACGGGCGCGCGGCGGTGACGCGGAGACCAGGGCGGTCGGGCCGAGAGTGCGGCGGCGACGCGCACACCACGGCGGCGATGCCGGGCCTACGGCGATGTCGTACCCGCGTGGGCCGGGCGCGCGGACGAATGTCACCTGCCCGGCCGAACCCGGCGTGCGGCCCGGGCCCCGGGAGCTTTGGCTGACCCCTGAGGCAGCACGGGCGTTTCCCGACCCTCGGCGGCGCTAGGGATGTACCGCCAACCGTGCCGCCGGAGGGCAGTCCACATGCGCAACTCATCGCCAGTTCTCCGCTCCGGCCTGACCGTGGCAGCCGCCGCTCTGCCCCTCGCCCTGGCCGCGACGCCCGCTGCGGCGGGGCCGGGCATCTCCGTGAGCACCACGGGTAACACGGTGTCGGTCACGACCAGCGCGTGCACCCAGATCAACGGAAGCTGGGGCACGGCCTCACTGCTCACCAGCAGCCAGGGCAGCTTCGCCCAGGGGCGCCAGGTGACCCTGTCGGGGACCGACACCAGTCAGTCCGCCGCCTGGTCGAGCGTCAGCGCGGGGACGTACACCGTCATCGTCATCTGCTCGGACGGCACGACCGCGGGCACCCAGTCCGTCGTCGTCTCCCCGACCCCCTCCCCCACGACCACGAGGTCCCCGTCCCCGTCCCCGTCGGCGTCGCCGTCCCGCGGCGTCATGGGCGGTTCCGGCGGAAGCGCCACGGACTACGGGACCGTCACGCTGGTGGCCGGCGGCACGCTGGTCGGGGCCGGCCTCTTCGGGACGGCCTGGTACCTGCGCCGGCGCAACAAGCCGTACCGGTTCTGACCCGGTACGGACGGCGGCCCGCCCTCCCGAAGCGCTCCGGTCGGGCG
>NZ_JBSHKH010000186.1:0-12391 GCF_053643595.1 Streptomyces sp. NPDC055506
GGCGCGGCCCCGACCCACCACCCGGCGATAGGCGCTACGCGCACCCCCACCAAAGTGCCACAGGCCGCCGCAGGCACCCCCGCTCAGCCCTCCGTCAATCCCGCCACCAGCTCATCAGCCGCCCGATAAGGATCCAGCTCCCCGGCCACGATCCGCTCGGCCAACGCCCCCAGCCGCCGGTCCCCGTGCAGATCCCCGATCCGCTCCCGCAGCGCCGTCACCGCGATCGTCTCGACCTCCCGCGCCGCCCGAGCCGCCCGCCGCTCCGCCAGGACCCCCCGCTCCTCCATCCAGGCCCTGTGCTTCTCCAACGCCTCGACGACCTCCTCCGTGCCCTCCCCCCGGGCGGCGACCGTCTTCACGATCGGCGGACGCCAGTCACCCGGCCCCCGCGACTCCCCGAGCCCCAGCATGTGGTTCAGCTCGCGGGCCGTCGCATCGGCCCCGTCCCGGTCCGCCTTGTTCACGACGTACACGTCACCGATCTCCAGGATCCCGGCCTTGGCCGCCTGGATCCCGTCCCCCATCCCGGGTGCCAGCAGCACCACGGACGTGTCCGCCTGCGAGGCGATCTCCACCTCGGACTGCCCCACACCCACCGTCTCGACCAGAATCACGTCACAGCCGGCCGCGTCGAGGACCCGGATCGCCTGCGGCGCGGCCCACGCGAGCCCGCCCAGATGCCCCCGCGTCGCCATCGAACGGATGTACACCCCGGGATCCGACGCATGCTCCGACATCCGCACCCGGTCCCCGAGCAGCGCCCCGCCCGAGAACGGGGACGACGGGTCGACGGCGAGCACGCCGACCCGCTTGTCCTGCTTGCGGTAGGCGGAGACCAGCGCCGAGGTCGACGTGGACTTGCCGACCCCGGGCGACCCGGTCAGCCCCACCACATACGCCCCACCCGTCAGCGGGGCCAACGCCGCCATGACCTCCCGCAACTGCGGGGACGCCCCCTCCACCAGGGAGATCAGCCGGGCCACGGCCCGCGGCCGGCCTTCCCTGGCCTGGGCCACCAGGGTGGAGACGTCCTGCATCACAGCTCCGTTCAGATAAGGGACGTACCGGAAATCAGGCCTTGGGCACCCGCACGATCAGCGCATCACCCTGACCACCGCCACCGCACAGCGCCGCCGCGCCCACGCCACCACCCCGCCGCTTCAGCTCCAGCGCGAGATGCAGTACGAGACGCGCACCGGACATCCCGATCGGGTGACCCAGGGCGATGGCGCCACCGTTGACATTCACCTTTTCGGTGGACACCCCAAGATCCTTCATCGACTGCACGGCCACCGCCGCGAACGCCTCGTTGATCTCGACGAGATCGAGATCCTCGACGCCCAGCCCCTCCTTCTTCAGCGCGTGCAGGATCGCGTTGGACGGCTGGGACTGCAGCGAGTTGTCGGGCCCGGCCACGTTCCCGTGCGCCCCGATCTCGGCGATCCACTCCAGGCCGAGCTCCTGCGCCTTGGCCTTGCTCATCACCACGACGGCCGCCGCTCCGTCGGAGATCTGCGACGCCGAACCGGCGGTGATCGTGCCGTCCTTGGCGAACGCCGGACGGAGCTTGCCGAGGGACTCGGCGGTCGTGTCGCCCCGGATGCCCTCGTCCTTGCTGAACAGCACCGGGTCACCCTTGCGCTGCGGGATCTCGACGGGCGTGATCTCGGCGTCGAACAGGCCGTTCTTCTGCGCGGCCGCGGCCCGCTGGTGCGACTGCGCGGCGATCTCGTCCTGCTCGGCCCGGCCGATGCCCAGCCGGGTGTTGTGCTTCTCCGTCGACTCGCCCATGGCGACGTTCTCGAAGGAGTCGGTCAGACCGTCGTACGCCATGGCGTCGATCATCTCGACGGCGCCGTACTTGAAGCCCTCACGGGACTTGGGGAGCAGATGCGGGGCGTTGGTCATGGACTCCTGGCCGCCGGCGACGACCACGTCGAACTCACCCGCACGGATCAGCTGGTCGGCCAGCGCGATCGCGTCCAGGCCCGACAGACACACCTTGTTGATGGTCAGCGCGGGCACGTTCATCGGGATGCCGGCCTTGACCGCGGCCTGGCGCGCCGGGATCTGCCCCGCCCCGGCCTGGAGCACCTGCCCCATGATCACGTACTGCACCTGGTCGCCGCCGATCCCCGCACGGTCGAGGGCGGCCTTGATCGCGAAGCCGCCGAGGTCGGCTCCGGAGAAGGACTTGAGCGATCCGAGCAACCGTCCCATGGGCGTACGCGCGCCCGAGACGATCACCGAGCTGGTCGTTGCAGAAGACATGAGCCGCAATCCCCTTACCGGCTGCACAGCCGAGGAGTGAACGAGGGTTTACTTCGAATGTACTGACCGGTACTCCACCCCGTCATCCGGCTGTCGGTGTGATCGCGCGCACGTTGCGTAACCACCTCCGGAGCGCTGCACTGAATCCATGCTGACGCGAATCGACCACATCGGAATCGCCTGTTTCGACCTCGACAAGACCGTCGAGTTCTACCGTGCCACCTACGGCTTCGAGGTGTTCCACTCCGAGGTCAACGAGGAGCAGGGCGTGCGCGAGGCCATGCTCAAGATCAACGATACGTCCGACGGCGGCGCCTCGTACCTGCAGCTTCTCGAGCCCACCCGCCCGGACTCCACCGTCGCGAAGTGGCTCGACAAGAACGGCGAGGGCGTCCACCACATCGCTTTCGGTACGGCGGATGTGGACGCGGAGTCCGCGGACATCCGCGACAAGGGCGTACGCGTGCTGTACGAAGAGCCGCGACGCGGTTCCATGGGGTCACGGATCACCTTCCTGCACCCCAAGGACTGTCATGGCGTACTGACAGAACTGGTCACTTCGGCGCCTGTTGAGTCACCTGAGCACTGACCCTCGTACATATGGGCCGGTAGGGTTGGGTGCGGTCACCGCTCAGTCTGCGGCGACCGCATTCCGGGGTCCGGGTTTCGGGGGACGAGCGTCGGGGCAGCAGCCCATGCTCCGCCGATGATCTGACACCATTCCCCGGGGGCCCCGTTCGGCGGATGGACGGAGCTCGTTTGGAGAGAGTTGCGACCAGGGGACGGATGGGACCGCGCAGTGCGGGGCTACGAGAGCCAGGAGCGAGAGCCGGCGGCTGACGTCGACCACCTCTCTCGGTTCGAAGCCGAGATGAAGCGGCTGAAGACCGAACGGGAAAAGGCGATCCAGCACGCCGAGGACCTCGGCTACCAGGTCGAGGTGCTGCGTGCCAAGCTGCACGAGGCGCGGCGCACCATCATGTCCCGGCCCTCCTTCGAGGGGGGCGACATCGGCTGGCAGGCCGAGCAGTTGCTGCGCAACGCTCAGATGCAGGCCGACCAGATCCGGACGGACGCCGACCGTGAGCTGAGCGAGGCGCGGGCGCAGACCCAGCGGATCCTCCAGGAGCACGCCGAGCAGGCGGCCCGGCTCCAGTCTGAGCTGCACCAGGAGGCGGTGACCCGCCGCCAGCAGCTCGACCAGGAGCTGGCGGAGCGCCGCCAGACGGTCGAGTCGCACGTCAACGAGAACGTGGCCTGGGCCGAGCAGCTGCGGGCCCGCACCGAGCAGCAGGCCCGGCGCCTGCTGGAGGAGTCCCGGGCCGAGGCCGAGCAGGCCATGGCCACGGCCCGCGCTGAGGCCGAGCGGCTGACCGGCGAGGCCCGGCAGCGGCTGACCAGCGCGGCCGAGGAGGCCCGGGCCGAGGCCGAGCAGATCCTTCGGCGTGCCCGCACGGACGCCGAACGGCTCCTCAACGCGGCGTCTTCGCAGGCCCAGGAGGCCACGGACCACGCCGAGCAGCTGCGGACGTCCACCGCCACCGAGTCGGAGTCCGCGCGCCGCGAGGCCACGGAGCTGAGCAAGGCCGCCGAGCAGCGGATGGCCGAGGCCGAGGAGGCGCTGCGCAAGGCGCAGGCCGAGGCCGAGAAGCTGGTCACGGAGGCCAAGGAGGCCGCCGCCAAGGCCCTGTCGAGTGCCGAGTCCGCGAACGAGACGCGTACCCGCACCGCCAAGGAGCAGGTCGCCCGGCTGGTCGAGGAGGCCACGAAGGAGGCCGAGAACACCAAGGCCGAGGCCGAGCAGCTCGTCGCCGACGCCCGTGCCGAGGCCGAGAAGATCGTCGCGGAGGCCTCCGAGAACGCCCGTACGTCCACCGCCGAGGAGACCGCGACCCAGCTGTCCAAGGCGGCCAGGACCGCCGAGGAGGTCCTCAACAAGGCGTCCGAGGACGCCAAGAAGACCACCAAGGCCGCGGCCGAGGAGGCCGAGCGGATCCGCTCGGAGGCTGAGGCCGAGGCGGACCGGCTGCGCGCCGAGGCCCACGACATCGCCGAGCAGCTCAAGGGCACGGCGAAGGACGACACCAAGGAGTACCGCGCCAAGACGGTCGAGCTGCAGGAGGAGGCCCGCCGGCTGCGCGGCGACGCCGAGCAGCTGCGTGCGGACGCCGTCGAAGAGGGCGAGAAGATCCGCGCCGAGGCCCGCAAGGAGGCCGTGGCGCAGATCGAGGAGGCGGCGAGGTCCGCCGAGGAGCTGCTCGCCAAGGCCAAGGCGGACGCGGACGAGCTGCGCACGAACGCCCAGGGGGACAGCGAGAAGGTCCGCACCGAGGCCATCGAGCGGGCGACGACGCTGCGCCGGCAGGCCGAGGAGACCCTTCAGCGCACCCGGCAGGAGGCCGAGCGGCACCGCGAGGAGGTCGTCGAGCAGGCCGAGGGCCTCAAGGCGGAGGCCGAGCGCGCGGCGGTGGAGCTGCACGAGGAGACCGAGCGCGCCATAGAGGCCCGCCGCGCGGAGGCCGCCGAGGAGCTGACGCGGCTCCAGGCGGAGGCCGAGGAGCGGCTGACGGCCGCCGAGCAGGCGCTGTCGGACGCCCGTGAGGAGGCCGACCGGATCCGCCGCGAGGCCGCCGAGGAGAACGAGCGGCTGCGCGCCGAGGCCGCGGAGCGGATCCGTACGCTCCAGCAGCAGGCCGAGACGGAGGCCGAGCGGCTGCGCGACGAGGCCGCTTCCGACGCGTCCGCCTCGCGAGCCGAGGGCGAGGCCGTCGCCGTACGCCTGCGCTCGGAGGCTTCGAACGAGGCGGAGCGGCTGAAGTCGGAGGCGCAGGAGAGCGCCGACCGGATGCGCGCGGAGGCGCAGGCCGCCGCCGAGCGGCTCGGCACGGAGGCGTCCGAGACGCTGGCCGCCGCCCAGGAGGAGGCCAACCGCCGGCGCCGCGAGGCCGAGGAGCTGCTCGGCAGCGCCCGGCAGGAGGCCGACCAGGAGCGCGAGCGGGCCCGCGAGCAGAGCGAGGAGCTGCTGGCCTCGGCGCGCAAGCGCGTGGAGGAGGCGCAGGCCGAGGCCGTACGGCTGGTCGAGGAGGCCGACCGGCGGGCCACGGAGATGGTGTCCGCCGCCGAGCAGCACGCCCAGCAGGTCCGGGACTCCGTCGCGGGGCTGCACGAGCAGGCCCAGGACGAGATCGCCGGGCTGCGCAGCGCCGCCGAGCACGTCGCGGACCGGACGCGGCGGGAGGCCCAGGAGGAGGCGGACCGGGTCCGTACCGACGCCTACGCGGAGCGGGAGCGGGCGAGCGAGGACGCCGGCCGGCTGCGGCGCGAGGCGCACGAGGAGACCGAGGCCGCCAAGGCGCTCGCCGAGCGCACCATGTCCGAGGCGATCGCCGAGGCGGAGCGCATCCGTACGGAGGTCTCCGAGCATGCCCAGCGGGCGCGCACGGAGGCGTCGGACGCCATCGCCGAGGCCGAGCAGAACGCCTCGCGCACCCGGGCGGACGCCCGTGAGGACGCCAACCGCATCCGGTCGGACGCGGCGACGCAGGCGGACGCCCTCATCACCGAGGCGCGCAACGAGGCGGAGCGGCTCACGACCGAGACGGTCGCGGAGACCGACCGGCTGCGAATGGAGACGGTCGCCGAGGCCGAGCGGGTCCGCACCGAGTCCCTGAACGAGGCCGAGCGGGTCCGGGCCGAGTCGGTCGCCAAGGCCGACCAGCTGGTCGGGGAGGCCACCGGTGAGGCGGAGCGGCTGCGGGCCGAGGCCGCCGAGACGGTCGGCTCGGCGCAGCAGCACGCCGAGCGGGTCCGCAGCGAGGCCGGGCGCGTCAAGGCCGACGCGGAGGCGGAGGCGGAGCGGCTCGTCGCCACCGCGCGCGAGGAGGCCGACCGCACCCTGGACGAGGCCCGCAAGGACGCCAACAAGCGGCGCTCCGAGGCGGCCGAGCAGGTCGACAAGCTCATCTCGGAGACCACGGCCGAGGCCGACAAGCTGCTGAGCGAGGCGCAGCAGCAGGCGCACAAGACCACCGCGGAGGCCGAGAAGCAGGCCGACACGATGGTGGGCGCGGCCCGCACGGAGGCCGACCGGCTGGTGTCCGAGTCGACGGTCGAGGGCAACTCGCTGGTGGAGAAGGCCCGTACGGACGCGGACGAGCTGCTGGTGGGCGCCCGTAGGGACGCCACGCAGATCAGGGAGCGCGCCGAGGAGCTGCGCGACCGCATCACGGGCGAGATCGAGGAGCTGCACGAGCGGGCCCGCCGGGAGTCGGCGGAGACGATGAAGTCGGCGGGCGACCGCTGCGACGCGCTCGTCAAGGCCGCCGAGGAGCAGCTCGCGAAGGCGCAGGCGAAGGCGAAGGAGATCGTCTCGGAGGCCAATTCCGAGGCGGGCAAGGTCCGTATCGCCGCGGTGAAGAAGGCCGAGGGGCTGCTCAAGGAGGCCGAGCAGAAGAAGTCGACGCTGGTGCGGGAGGCCGAGGAGCTCAAGGCCGAGGCGATCCGCGAGGCCAAGCGCACGGTCGAGGAGGGCAAGCGCGAGCTGGAGGTCCTGGTCCGCCGCCGCGAGGACATCAACGCCGAGATCTCGCGTGTCCAGGACGTCCTGGAGGCGCTGGAGTCCTTCGAGGCCCCGGCCGGGGGCAAGGACAACGGAGTCAAGGCGGGTGCGACGGTCGGCGCACCCCGTTCGGGTGGCAAGTCCTCGGATAGCTAGGGCCTTCGGGCGGCCCGTGCCACACTTGGACGGACGCTTCGGGCCATGGGGTTGCGCGGGGGCGTTGGGGCGCCCCTGCGGGGCTTTGACCGAGTTTTGGCAAGCCCTCTGCCGCTTAGCCACTCAAAAGGGGTCTCATTTTCCAGATCAAACGCGCATCCGCTCGATGACACACCGTTTCGGCCCCTAGGATTCCACCTATCACCTCACCGGTCTCATTCGACAGGAACCCCATGAGCGACACTTCCCCCTACGGCTTCGAGCTTGTGCGGCGTGGATACGACCGCGCTCAGGTGGACGAACGTATCTCCAAGCTCGTCTCCGACCGTGACAGCGCTCTCGCCCGCATCACCGCTCTGGAAAAGCGCATCGAAGAGCTCCACCTCGAGACGCAGAACGCCCAGGCCCAGGTCACCGACGCCGAGCCGTCGTACGCGGGTCTCGGTGCGCGCGTGGAGAAGATTCTCCGCCTCGCCGAGGAAGAGGCGAAGGACCTGCGCGAGGAGGCCCGGCGCGCGGCCGAGCAGCACCGTGAGCTCGCCGAGTCGGCGGCCCAGCAGGTGCGCAACGACGCCGAGGCGTACTCCGCGGAGCGCAAGGCCAAGGCCGAGGACGAGGGCCTGCGGATCGTCGAGAAGGCCAAGAGTGACGCCTCCCAGCTGCGTTCCGAGGCGCAGAAGGACGCGCAGTCCAAGCGCGAGGAGGCGGACGCCCTCTTCGAGGAGACCCGCGCCAAGGCCGCGCAGGCCGCCGCGGACTTCGAGACGAACCTCGCCAAGCGCCGGGAGCAGTCCGAGCGCGACCTGGCGTCCCGTCAGGCCAAGGCCGAGAAGCGCCTCGCCGAGATCGAGCACCGCGCCGAGCAGCTGCGCCTGGAGGCGGAGAAGCTGCGCACGGACGCCGAGCGCCGCGCCCGCCAGACGGTGGAGACGGCCCAGCGCCAGGCCGAGGACATCGTGGCCGACGCCAACGCCAAGGCCGACCGCATCCGTTCGGAATCCGAGCGCGAGCTGGCCGCCCTCACCAACCGCCGCGACAGCATCAACGCCCAGCTGACGAACGTCCGCGAGATGCTCGCGACGCTCACGGGCGCCGCGGTCGCCGCCGCCGGTACGCCGGCCGAGGACGAGCCGATCTCCCGTGGGGTCCCGGCCCAGCAGTCCCGGTAACACCGGGGCATACGGAGTCTGAATCTCCGCAAAGCCCTCTGCCGCTCGGGTGGCAGAGGGCTTTGTCACGTTCTAGCGTGGCGGCATGATTGAGCTCGAGGGGCTGACCAAGCGTTACGGCGAGAAGGTGGCGGTCAACAACCTGTCCTTCACCGTCAGACCAGGCATCGTCACCGGCTTTCTCGGGCCCAACGGCGCGGGGAAGTCCACGACCATGCGGATGATCCTCGGTCTCGACCACCCCACCGCCGGCGACGTCCGTATCGACGGCAAGCACTACCAGCAGCTCAAGGACCCGCTGACGTACATCGGCGCCCTGCTGGAGGCCAAGGCCTGGCACGGCGGGCGCACCGCCTACAACCACCTGCTGTGCCTCGCACAGAGCAACGGCATTCCGAGCGGCCGGGTGCGGGAGGTGCTGGAGACGGTCGGGCTGACGGCGGTCGCGAAGAAGAAGACCAAGGGCTTCTCGATGGGCATGGGGCAGCGGCTCGGCATCGCGGCCGCGCTGCTCGGCGACCCGCGGATCCTGATGTTCGACGAACCGGTCAACGGCCTCGACCCCGAGGGCATCCACTGGATCCGCACCCTGATGAAGTCGCTGGCCGCCCAGGGCCGGACCGTGTTCGTCTCCTCCCATCTGATGAGCGAGATGGCCCTGACGGCCGAGCACCTCGTCGTCATCGGGCAGGGGCGGCTGCTCGCGGACACCTCCATGGCCGACTTCATCGCGCGCAACTCACGGTCGTACGTCCGGGTCCGCAGCCCGCAGCGGGAGCGGCTGCTCGATGTGCTGCACCAGGCCGGGATCGTGGCCGTTCAGAGCGGTGACGGGGTGCTGGAAGTGGACGGCGGCAAGGCCGAGCACGTCGGCGAGCTGGCGGCGCAGCACGGGCTGACGCTGCACGAGCTGAGCCCGCAACAGGCCTCGCTGGAGGAGGCGTTCATGCAGCTGACCGCGGCGTCGGTGGAGTACCACGCACACAGCGAGACGAGCCCGCAGCCGCCACAGCAGCAGTGGGGCGACGGCTGGAAGAGGGGCTGAGCATGGCGACGACCCAGGTCGTACGGTCGGAGTGGACCAAGATCCGGTCAGTGGCGTCCACGGTGTGGACGCTCTCGCTGGTGGTGGTCGTGACGGTCGCCCTCGGCATGCTGATCTCGGCGCTGTCGAAGAACGAGTTCGACAGCATGAACGCGCAGGCCCGGGCGGAGTTCGATCCGACGTTCATCAGTTTCGCGGGGATGAGCCTCGGCCAGCTCGCGATGATCGTGTTCGGCGTGCTGGTGGTGTCGAACGAGTACAGCACCGGAACGATCCGCACCTCGCTGGCCGCCGTACCGCAGCGCGGCTCCTTCTTGTTCAGCAAGATCGCGGTGGCCACGGGGCTGGCCCTGCTGGTCGGGCTCGTCACCAGCTTCGCCGCGTTCTTCCTCGGGCAGGCGATGCTCGGCGAGCACGCGGCGGAGATCGGTGACCAGGGTGTGCTGCGGGCCGTCTTCGGCGGCGGCCTCTACATGGCCCTGATCGCGATGTTCTCCATGGGCGTCGCCGCGATGCTGCGCTCGCCGATGCTGTCGCTGGGCATCCTGATGCCGTTCTTCTTCCTGATCTCCAACATCCTCGGCAATGTCGACGCGACGAAGAAGGTCGGCCGGTTCCTGCCCGACCAGGCCGGCAGCAAGATCATGCAGGTGGTCACGCCGATCGGCGACGACACCCCGTACGGTCCCTGGGGCGGCCTCGGGATCATGGGGCTGTGGGTGCTCGCGGCCCTGATCGGCGGGTACGTGCTGCTGAAGAAGCGCGACGCCTAGGCTGGGCGGAGACCGGGTGGGGGAGGCTGTCGGGGCCCTTCGGGGCCCCACCCTTTACTTTGATTTGGGCGGAACCGTCAGCGCCTCGATATCCTCCTAACCCTTACGGGGGGCGTGTGCCCCGCTGTCCTGAACCTTGCGATGGGTGCGGAGCATGATCGAAGCAGTCGGCCTGACGAAGCGCTACGGCGACAAGACCGCTGTGCACAACCTTTCCTTCCAGGTGCGGCCCGGAGCCGTCACCGGCTTCCTCGGGCCGAACGGCTCGGGCAAGTCGACGACGATGCGGATGATCCTCGGCCTGGACAACCCGACGGCCGGGCAGGTGACGATCGGGGGTTATCCGTACCGCAAGCTGCCCAACGCCCCCCGCCAGGTCGGTGCCCTGCTGGACGCCAAGGCCGTGCACGGCGGCCGGGCGGCCCGCAACCATCTGCTCTGCCTTGCCCAGCTGTCCGGCATCCCGGCCCGGCGCGTGGACGAGGTGCTCGGGGTCGTCGGCCTGCAGGACGTCGCCAGGAAGCGGTCCAAGGGCTTCTCCCTCGGTATGGGGCAGCGGCTCGGCATCGCCGCCGCGCTGCTCGGCGACCCGCAGGTGCTGCTGTTCGACGAGCCGGTCAACGGCCTCGACCCCGAGGGCATCCTCTGGGTGCGCAACCTGATGAAGGCGCTGGCAGCGGAGGGCCGTACGGTCTTCGTCTCCTCCCATCTGATGAGCGAGATGGCGCTGACCGCCGACCACCTCATCGTCATCGGGCGCGGACAGCTGCTCGCCGACATGAGCATCACGGACTTCATCTCCGCGAACTCCGCGGACTTCGCGCGGGTCCGCACCCCCGACACCGAGCCGCAGCAGCGCGAGAAGCTGTCGTCCGCGCTCACCGAGTCGGGCGGGCACGTGCTGCCCGAGCAGGACGGCGCGCTGCGGGTGACCGGGCTGCCCCTCCCCCGCATCAGCGACATCGCGCACAACGCCGACGTACGGCTGTGGGAGCTGTCGCCGCACCAGGCCTCGCTGGAGGAGGCGTACATGCGGATGACGCAGGGCGCCGTCGACTACCGCTCGACCATCGACCAGAAGGAAGGCCTCCAGCAGCCGCTGCCGCCCGGCGCACAGCCGCCGATGCCGGTGCCGGGGCAGGGCCAGCCGGGCTGGTACGCCCCGCCGCCGCCCCAGCAGGGCGGGCAGCCGCTCCCGATGCCGCCGCAGGGCGCACCGGGTCAGGCTCCGGCGGGCCCGTACGGGGCGCCCGGGACTCCAGGCGCGCCCGGGTCCGCTCCGGGCGCCCCCGGCGCCCCCGGCGCGGGAGCACCCAACCCGTACGCCCAGCCCGCGCCCCAGGCGCCGCAAGCTCCCCCGCAGGCCCCTGCGCAGTCCGCCGCCGCGCCGGCCGCGCAGGCGGCCGCGCAGCCGTCCATGCCCCCGCAGGCGCCCGCCGCCGCGCCGGCTCCCGCCCCGACCTCCGACCTGACCAAGCCCGAGGACGCCCGATGAGCAGCCCCCAGTCCCAGACACCGCAGGCCGCGCCCACCTGGCAGGCGGCGGCCCCCGGCTCTGCTTACCCCGCCCCCGGCTACACCTCGCCGATCCCGGTCGTGCGCACGCACCTCGGGCACGCCATCGCCTCCGAGTGGACGAAGATCAGGTCGGTGCGCTCCACCATGTGGACGCTCGGCGTGTTCGTCCTGCTCGTCGTCGGCATCGGCCTGCTGACCGGCCTGGTGGTGGCGAACTCCGACCCTGCCCTGTCCGGTGAGAGCCCGCTCGGCCTGGGCTTCTTCGGGCTGCTGCTGGGCAGCATGTGCCTCATCACGCTGGGCGTGCTGACCACGGCCTCGGAGTACGGCACCGGCATGGTCCGCACCACGATGGTCGCGTGCCCGAGCCGCGGCCGGGTGCTGGCGGCGAAGGGCATCGTGTTCTTCCTGGTCGCGTTCGTGGTGACGCTGGTGTCCTCGTCCCTCGTCGCCTTCCTGCACGTCGCCATGCTGGAGGGCCACGGTGCCAAGTCCCCCACCGGCGGGGAGTGGCTGAAGGCCACGGTCGGCATGTCGGCCTACGTCGCGCTGCTGGGTCTGCTCTCGCTCGCCGTCGGCTCGATCATCCGGCACTCGGCGGGCGCCATCACCATCATGATCGGCGCCGTGCTCGCCCCGCTGGTGATCGCGCTGTTCATGTTCTCGGAGTCGCTGCGGGCCGTGCGCGACGCCCTGTTCGAGTACTCCATCCCGAACCAGCTCAGCATCTTCTACGCCAACTCCCTCAGCGAGTCCGGCCCGTCCGGCTGGGACCCGCTGTGGATCATCCTCGCCGCGACGGCCGCCGCGTTCGCCGCCGCCTTCGCGCTGCTGGAGAAGCGGGACGTCTGAGTCCCTCAGAATCTGGGCGAGTTACGGGACCGCCGCACCCCCGGGG
>NZ_JBSHKH010000187.1:0-12104 GCF_053643595.1 Streptomyces sp. NPDC055506
GCGCGGCCGCGACCACCGGCCGGACCGGATCGGCGGCCCGTACCGGGGTGACCAGGATGTCGATGACGCCGCCGCAGGTCAGACCCACGGCAAAGGCGTCGTCGTCGCTGTAGCCGAAGCGCTCCAGGACGGACTCGCCGTCCCGCAGCGCCTGTTGGCACAGCTCGTAGACCGCGCCCTCCACACAGCCGCCGGAGACCGAGCCGATCGCCGTGCCCTCGGCGTCCACCGCGAGCGCGGCGCCGGGCTGCCGGGGCGCGCTGCCGCCGACGGCCACCACGGTGGCCACGGCGAAGTCACGGCCCTGCTCGACCCACCGGTTCAGCTCCTCGGCGATGTCCAGCATCTGTCTCGGTCTCCTTAAGGCTGCGGGGGGTATGGCGGGCGTCAGTGGACGCCGAGCCAGCTCTCGATCGGGTTGAGGGCGAAGTACACGAGGAACACCGCCGTCAGGATCCACATGAAGGCGCCGATCTCGCGCACCTTGCCCTGGGCGGTCTTGATGGCGACGTAGGAGATGACGCCCGCGGCGACACCGGTGGTGATGGTGTACGTGAACGGCATCAGGACGACGGTCAGGAACACCGGGACGGCGGTGGCCCGGTCGGCCCAGTCCACGTGCCGGGCGTTCATCAGCATCATCGCGCCGATGACGACGAGGGCGGCGGACGCGACCTCCTGCGGCACGATCGCCGTGAGCGGTGTGAAGAACAGACAGGCGGCGAAGAACGCGCCGGTGACGACCGAGGCGAGGCCCGTGCGCGCGCCCTCCCCGACACCCGTCGCCGACTCGATGAACACCGTCTGGCCCGAGCCGCCGGACACGCCTCCGATCGCGCCGCCGGCCCCGTCGATGAACAGTGCCTTGGACAGGCCCGGCATCCGGCCCTTGTCGTCGGCGAGCTTGGCCTCGGTGCCGACGCCGATGATCGTCGCCATCGCGTCGAAGAACCCGGCCAGCACCAGCGTGAAGACGATCATGCCGACGGTCATCGCGCCGACCTCGCCCCAGCCTCCGAACTCCACGTTCCCGAAGAGCGAGAAGTCGGGCATGGACACCGCGCTGCCGTGCAGTTCGGGTGCCCCGGCCGCCCACTGCTTGGGGTCGACGACGCCGGCGGCGTTCAGGATCGCGGCGACGATCGTGCCGCCGGTGATGCCGATGAGGATGGCGCCCGGGATGTTCCGGGCCTGGAGCATGAAGATCAGCAGCAGGGTGCCGGCGAAGAGCAGGACCGGCCAGCCGGCCAGTTCGCCCGCCGGGCCGAGCGTGACGGGGGTCGCCTCGCCCTGGTGCACGAAGCCGGACTTGTAGAAGCCGATGAGGGCGATGAACAGGCCGATGCCCATGGTGATGCCGTGCTTGAGCGCGAGCGGGATCGCGTTCATGATCATCTCGCGCAGGCCGGTGACGACCAGCAGCATGATGATCACGCCGTACATCACGCACATGCCCATCGCCTGCGGCCAGGTCATCTCGGGCGCGACCTGGGAGGCGAGGACACCGGAGACGGACAGGCCCGCGGCGAGGGCGAGCGGCACCTTGCCGACGAACCCCATCAGCAGCGTGGTGAGGGCCGCCGCGAACGCGGTCGCGGTGATGAGCCCCTTCTGCGCGAGGGTGTCCCCCGCCGCGTCCTTCCCGGACAGGATCAGGGGGTTGAGAAGGAGGATGTACGCCATCGCCATGAAGGTGGTGACGCCGCCGCGCACCTCACGCGCGACCGTCGATCCTCTGCCGGATATGTGGAAGTACCGGTCGAGCCAGGACCGTCCGGCGGGGACGCGGGTGCCTTCGCCCGCGTCCTCGGCTGTGGTCCTCGGCTCTACTGACTGCTGGGTCATGTGGGCCTACTCCCAAGTTTCATAGGGGGTTGGGATGCACGACCCGGGGGACGGCCCGAGACGAACGAAAGGGGTCCGGGGGACACGGGAACGCGGCCCCCCGGACGGGACTCTCCTGCTCAGGCCTCGGAGAGTGACGTACCCGTGAGGTGCTCGGGCCGTACCGGAGTCCGGTTCAGCTCGAGCCCGGTCGCGTTCCGGATGGCCGCGAGGACCGCCGGCGTCGACGACAGGGTGGGTGCTTCGCCGATGCCGCGCAGCCCGTACGGGGCGTGCTCGTCGGCGAGTTCGAGGACGTCGACCGGGATGGTCGGCGTGTCGAGGATGGTCGGGATCAGGTAGTCGGTGAAGGAGGGGTTGCGCACCTTCGCCGTCTTCGGGTCGACGACGATCTCCTCCATGACCGCCACGCCCAGGCCCTGGGTCGTGCCGCCCTGGATCTGGCCGAGCACGGACAGCGGGTTGAGCGCCTTGCCGACGTCCTGGGCGCAGCCCAGCTCGATGACCTTCACCAGTCCGAGCTCGGTGTCGACCTCGACGACGGCGCGGTGCGCGGCGAAGGAGTACTGGACGTGCCCGTTGCCCTGCCCGGTGCGCAGGTCGAAGGCCTCGGTCGGCCGGTGCCGCCACTCCTCCTCGACCTCCACGGTCGCGCCCTCCAGGATGTCGGCCAGGTCGCCGAGGACCTCACCGCCGTCGGTGACGACCTTGCCGCCCTCCAGCAGCAGCTCGGCCGTGGCCCAGGCCGGGTGGTAGGAGCCGAACTTGCGGCGCCCGATCTCCAGCACCTTCTCGCGGACGAGCTCACAGGCGTTCTTCACGGCGCCGCCGGTGACGTAGGTCTGCCGGGAGGCGGAGGTCGAACCGGCGCTGCCCACCCGGGTGTCGGCCGGGTTGATGGTCACCTGCGCGACACCCAGCTCGGTCCGGGCGATCTGCGCGTGGACGGTGACACCGCCCTGGCCGACCTCGGCCATGGCCGTGTGGACGGTGACGACGGGCTCGCCGGCCACGACCTCCATCCGCACCTTCGCGGTCGAGTAGTCGTCGAACCCCTCGGAGAAGCCCACGTTCTTGATGCCGACCGCGTAGCCGACGCCGCGTACGACGCCTTCGCCGTGCGTGGTGTTGGACAGGCCGCCCGGCAGCTGCCGTACGTCGGCGCCCTCGCTGGACTCCCACTGGCGCTCCGGCGGCATCGGCATCGCCTTGACGCGGCGCAGCAGCTCGGCGACGGGAGCCGGGGAGTCGACGCGCTGCCCGGTCGGCAGCAGCGTGCCCTGTTCCATGGCGTTGAGCTGCCGGAACTCCACCGGGTCCATGCCGAGCTTCTGCGCCAGCTTGTCCATCTGCGCCTCGTAGGCGAAGCACGCCTGGACCGCGCCGAAGCCGCGCATGGCGCCGCAGGGCGGGTTGTTGGTGTAGAGGGCGATGGCCTCGATGTCCACGTCCTCGATCACGTACGGGCCGACGGACAGCGAGGAGGCGTTGCCGACGACCGCCGGGGAGGCGGAGGCGTAGGCGCCGCCGTCCAGGACGATCCGGCACTTCATGTGGGTCAGCTTGCCGTCGCGCGTGGCCCCGTGCTCGTAGTGGAGCTTCGCCGGGTGGCGGTGGACGTGCCCGAAGAAGGACTCGAACCGGTTGTAGACGATCTTGACGGGCTTGCCCGTGCGCAGCGCCAGCAGGCAGGCGTGGATCTGCATCGACAGGTCCTCGCGGCCGCCGAACGCGCCGCCGACACCGGACAGCGTCATCCGCACCTTGTCCTCGGGCAGGCCGAGCACGGGTGCGATCTGGCGCAGGTCGCTGTGCAGCCACTGGGTGGCGATGTAGAGGTGGACGCCGCCGTCCTCCTCGGGGACGGCGAGGCCGGACTCGGGGCCGAGGAAGGCCTGGTCCTGCATGCCGAAGGTGTACTCGCCTTCGACGATGACATCGGCCCGCCGCCGAGCGGCTTCGACGTCACCGCGGATGATCGGCTGGCGGTGGACGATGTTCGGGTGCGGGACGTGCCCGGCGTGGTGGTCGTCGCGGCCCTCGTGGACGAGGATCGCGTCCGGCGCGGTCGCGGAGGCCTCGTCGGTGATGACGGGCAGTTCACGGTAGTCGACCTTGATCTTCGCGGCGGCGCGGCGGGCCGTCTCCGGATGATCGGCGGCGACGATCGCGACCGGCTCTCCGTGGTGGCGGACCTTGCCGTGGGCGAGGACCGGGGTGTCCTGGATCTCCAGGCCGTAGTTCTTCACCGCGGTCGGCAGGTCGTCGTACGTCAGCACGGCGTAGACACCCGGCGTGGCCAGTGCCTCGCTCGTGTCGATGGAGACGATCTCGGCGTGCGCGACGGTCGACCGGAGGATCTGGCCCCACAGCATGTCCTCGTGCCACATGTCGGACGAGTACGCGAACTCGCCGGTGACCTTGAGGGTGCCGTCCGGGCGGAGCGTGGACTCGCCGATGCCGCCCTTGGTCCGGGAGCCCTGGGTGATCTTCGTGGGTGCGCCATTGGTGGGCATGCTCAGACCGCCTCTCCCTGCCTGGCGGCCGCCAGGCGGACCGCGTCCATGATCTTCTCGTAGCCGGTGCAGCGGCAGAGGTTGCCCGACAGCGCCTCGCGGATGTCGGCGTCGCTCGGGTTGGGGTTCCGCTCCAGCATCTCGTCGGCGGCGACCAGCAGACCGGGGGTGCAGAAGCCGCACTGGACGGCGCCGGCGTCGATGAACGCCTGCTGGATCGGGGAGAGTTCGGTGCCCTCGCCGGTCTGCGAGTCGCTGCCCTTGGCCTGCCACCCCTGGGCGTTCTGCAAGGACGTACCGCAGGCCCCGGTCGCGCAACCACCCTCCGCCCGCTGCTTGGCGAAGTCGGCGAGCCCCTCGACGGTGACGACCTCGCGGCCCTCCGCCTGCCCGGCGGCCACCAGACACGAACACACCGGCACCCCGTCGAGCCGGACCGTGCAGGACCCGCACTCCCCCTGCTCACAGGCGTTCTTCGACCCGGGAAGGCCCATGCGCTCCCGCAGCACGTAGAGCAGGGACTCGCCCTCCCAGACGTCGTCGGCTTCCTGCGGACGGCCGTTGACCGTGAAGTTGACGCGCATTACGCAGCTCCCTCCGTGTGGCGGCGGGCGCCGCGGTAGGACTCCCAGGTCCAGGTCAGCGTGCGGCGGGCCATGACGCCGACCGCGTGGCGGCGGTAGCTCGCGGTGCCCCGGACGTCGTCGATCGGGTTGCAGGCGGCGGAGCACAGGTCGGCGAACTGCTTGGCGACCGACGGGGTGACGATCTTCCCGTTGTCCCAGAAGCCGCCCTCCTCCAGAGCGGCGTTCAGGAACTCCTCGGCGGCCTTGGCCCGAATGGGGGTCGGGGCGGCCGAGCCGATACCCGTCCGCACGGTCCGTGTCTCGGGATGCAGCGCCAGCCCGAACGCGCACACGGCGATGACCATCGCGTTCCTGGTCCCCACCTTGGAGAACTGCTGCGGCCCGTCGGCCTTCTTGACGTGCACGGCCCGGATCAGCTCATCGGCCGCCAGCGCGTTGCGCTTCACGCCCTTGTAGAACTCGTCGATCGGGATACGGCGCGACCCGCGCACCGACTCGACCTCCACCTCGGCGCCCGCGGCGAGCAGGGCGGGGTGGGCGTCGCCGGCCGGGGATGCGGTGCCGAGGTTGCCGCCGACGCCGCCGCGGTTGCGGATCTGCGGGGAGGCGACCGTGTGCGAGGCGAGGGCAAGCCCCGGCAGTTCGGCGCGCAGGTTCTCCAAGATCCTCGTGTACGGCACGGAGGCACCCAGCCGTACGCTCTCCTCGCCGACCTCCCACTCGGAGAGATCGCCGACGCGGTTCAGGTCCATGAGGTACTCGGGCCGGCGGTGGTCGAAGTTGATCTCGACCATCACGTCGGTGCCACCCGCAATCGGCACAGCTGTGGGGTGCTCGGCTTTCGCGGCGAGCGCCTCCTCCCAGCTGGCGGGGCGAAGGAAGTCCATGACCGGCTCTCTTCTCCGTCTTCTCGTGGGGCGTTCAGATTGAGCCAATCCGTGTGCGGCGGTCCCGGCTCGTTCATGTGCTGTTAACGCGTAGTGGCCTCAGTACACAGCGCCGTACTCCGACGGGGTCAGTCACGGAAACCATGAAGGAGTTGGCTGGCCAGGACGGGCATCTTGTAGATTCGTATGAACAGAGGCCATCAGAAACCTCCTCGTTCTCCTGTGGAAACACGCGACACAGCCGCGTGACCTGGAACACAGCCGGGACAGGGTTTGATTTCGAGACAAAGATCGGCGGCGACGAGAATGCGGCTGCGCGCACTGCTGGACACCGACGCGCTGGGCCTCAAGCTGCTCGGCGGCGAGGAAGAGCTGGATCGCACGGTGCGCGGCGTGATGACCACCGACCTCCGCGACCCCAGCCGCTATCTCTCGGGCGGCGAGCTGGTGCTCACGGGCCTGGCCTGGCGCCGGGACGCCGAGGACTCGGAGCCGTTCGTCCGGATCCTCGCGCAGCAGGGCGTGACGGCCCTCGCCGCGGGCGAGGCCGAGCTCGGAGACGTCCCGCACGACCTGGTCGCGGCCTGCGAACGCCACCGGCTCCCCCTCTTCGCGGTGCACGAGTCGGTGGCGTTCGCGACGATCACCGAGCACGTCGTACGGCAGGTCTCCGGCGAGCGTGCCGGAGACCTCGCGGCGGTGGTCGACCGCCACCGCCGGATGATGACCTCGGGCCCGGCGGGCGGCGGCCCGGACGTGGTCCTGGACCTGCTCGGCTCGGACCTGGACCTGCGCGCCTGGGTCCTCGCGCCCACCGGCCGGCTGATCGCGGGCTCGAAGGCCGCGGGCCCCGCCGCCCTGCCCGCCGAGACCTGCGGGCGCCTGGCGGCGGAACACCTGACCGCCACCCGCACGGGCCGCCGCGCCCCGCACCGCGTCCTGCTGGGCGGCACCACCTACTCCCTGTTCCCGGTCCGTTCGGCGGGCCGCTCCCCGGGGACCGCCCGGGACGTCCGCGAGAGCCTGCTGTCCGACTGGCTGCTGGCCGTCGAGGCGGACGCCGGGGACTGGGCCGACGAGCGTCTCGACCTGCTGTACGGCGTCACCCAGCTGATCGCGGTCGAGCGCGACCGCCGCGACGCGGCCCGCACGGTCCGCCGCCGTCTCGCCCAGGAGGTGCTGGAACTGGTCCAGACGGGCGCGGCCCCGGCCGAGATCGCCGCCCGTCTGCGGGTGGCCGCGCCGGTGCTGCTGCCGGGCCTCGGGGCCGCGCCGCACTGGCAGGTGGTCGTGGCCCGCGTCGACTGGGACGGGGAGGGGATCGAGGGCGGCCCGGTGGCCCAGGCCCTGCTGGAGGAGATCCTTGTCGACCCGCTCTCCGCGGGCCCGGAGCACTCGGACCGCATCGCCGTCGCCCACACCGGCGACGAGGCCATCGCCCTGGTCCCCCTCCCCGCCGTCTCGACGGAGCACGACGGCTCCGAGACCGGTGTCCTCGCGGACGCGCTCCTGGAGTCTGTACGTGACCCCCTCACGGCGGGTCTCGACGGCGACGGACACCTCACCCTTGGCGTCAGCGCGGCCGTGCACTCGGCGGAGGGGCTGCGGGGCGCCCTGGAGGAGGCCCGCCACGCCCGCCGGGTGGCGGCGGCCCGCCCGGGCCGGGTCTGCGCCGCGGGCCACCAGGAACTGGCGTCGCACGTCCTGCTGCTGCCGTTCGTCCCGGACGACGTCCGCCGTGCCTTCACGGCCCGCCTCCTGGACCCCCTCCGGGACTACGACCGTCGCCACCGGGCCGAGCTGATCCCCACCCTGGAGGCGTTCCTGGACTGCGACGGCTCCTGGACCCGCTGCGCCGGCCGCCTCCACCTGCACGTCAACACGCTGCGCTACCGGGTCGGGCGGATCGAGCAGTTGACGGGCCGTGATCTTTCGCGGCTCGAGGACAAGCTGGATTTCTTCCTGGCCCTGCGCATGAGCTGAGACACGGGGTGTCCCGTCCCAAACACGGGACGCCCCGGAGTCCCACGACTTTGTGAAATCCTTCACCCACCCCCTTGGCCCGACCCCGCGATTCGTGCTGAGATGCCGCCACCACTCAACAGCTCGATGGCGTGCTCGGGGAGGGCAACGTGGCGCATACCGCCATGTCTGGTAACGGAACGACCGCTGGTGACGATCCCCTCCAGACCGCGGTATGGCGGCTGCGCTCACGCGGGTGCTGGTCCGACGCGGCCGCCCTGCTGCTGCCGGATACGCCCGCGTCGGCGCTCCAGCGGGCGTCGTTGCTGGTGGAACGGTGTCTGTACACCGAGCAGGGCTGGGAGGAGGCCGAGGACGCGCTGCGCACGGCCGAGGCGCTGGCCCACAGCGACGACGAGCGCGGCGCTGCCGCTTGTGAACGCGGTTACTTGGCCTACGCCTCGACGCTGCTCGTGGTCCGGGACCGGGCCGACGAGGCGCGGGCCGCGCTGGGGCGGGCGGCGGCGCTGATCCCTCCGGGGGCTCCGCAGCGGGCCCTGCTGGACTTCCGTCGCGGTCTCGCGGCGGAGAACCTGACGAGCTCTCCGCAGGCGGCGCGGGCCGCGTACCGCCGTGCGCACGCGGGGGCGACGGCGCATGCCAACCCGCTGTTGCTGTCGTTCACATGGCGCCATCTGGCCGGACTGGCCCTGCGGGACGGGGAGTTGGCGGAGGCCCGCCACGGTTTCGCGGAGTCGCTGCGGATCCGGGAGGAGCTGGGGTATCTCGTCGGTACGGCCCCCGCGCTGGTGTCACTGGCCGACACGGAGACCGAGCCGGAGGCGTCCCGGCTACGTGAGGAGGCCCGCCGGCTGTTCCGGCTCCTCGGGGGCGTACCGACATGGCTGTCACGGCAGTTGGCCCCGTTGCCCCCGGCGGCGACGGCTTGAGCACATCACGAGCCACCCGGCGTCGCGGCTGGGGCCGGGTAGGTCCGCAGCCCGGCGGAACGGGGTGCCGCTGCGCCCACCCGTGCCGCCCTTAGCGGCACGCATGCCCGCAGTTGAGTGGACCCGCACCCGCCGGCTCACGGAAGGGGCCGTGTCGGGGGGTGTCCGCCCGCAGCGGTTGTCGCGTCAACGGACAGTCAGTCGGTATGGCACCCCATCGCGACGTTCCGAGGACGGACACCCCCCGGCGCGGCCCCGACCCATCACCGCCGCGCAGGCGCGACACGCACCTTCAGCCCGCGCCCGTGAAGTGCTCCCCCACCAGCACCCGCACCACATCCAGATCCCGGGCGATCAACGCGTCCAGCAGCGCCGTGTGTTCATGCGCGTCCGCCACCAGCTCGGCCCGCCCCCGGCCGCCCGGCCCGCCCCCGACCAGCGGCCACTGCGCCCGCCGGTGCAGGTCCTCCGCGATCTGGACCAGCTGCTCGTTGCCGGAGAGGGACAGCACCGCCCGGTGGAACACCCGGTCGGACTCCGCATAGGTCGCGCGGCAGCCGGAGGACGCCGCGCGGACCGTCGCCTCGGCGAGAGGCCGCAGCTCGGCCCAGCGTTCGGCGGGAACCGCGCGGGCCAGCCGCAGCATCACCGGGACCTCGATCAGCGACCGGACCTCGGCCAGTTCCGCCAGCTCCCGCGCCCCCCGTTCGACCACCCGGAACCCACGGTTCGGCACGACCTCGACGGCACCCTCGATGGCCAGCTGCTGCATCGCCTCCCGCACCGGCGTCGCCGAGACCCCGAACCGCTCGCCCAGCACCGGCGCCGAGTACACCTCACCGGGCCGCAGATCCCCCGCCACCAGCGCGGCCCGCAGCGCGTCCACGATCTGCCCGCGCACGGAGGACCGCTGGACGACGGGCCTGGGCCGCGGGAGGGCCGGCTCACCATGCGTGTGCTCACCCCGCACGGCCCCCTCGGCACGCACCGCGCCCTCAGCACGCACCGCCCCTGCCTGCCGCGGCACCCGCGCCCGCCCGTCCGGCACAGCCGGCCAGGGCTCCTCCGTCCCGGCGGAGCCCTGCGCGCCCTGCTTCACGGGTCCTCCTCCGGACGTATCGGTACTTGGGGTCATTACGGCGGGTTGTTACTCGTCCGTCAAGCACCTTAAGCGCCTCGAGCGCCAGTTCAAATCCCAGCGATCTTGAGTTAGGTTAGGCTTACCTCTGAATGGATCGGTGATCGCATGCCCGTGCCCCGTTCGGCCGTCTCCGGCGCCTACGCCCGTCTGGCCGAGGTCCTGCCGGGACTCGCCGTCACCGAACTGGCCCCCGACGACGCGACCCCGCAGGGCGGCGGCTGGGCCGCGGCCACCGACCTCGCGGCCGCCGGCCCCGCCCTCGACGCCTTTCTGTCCTGGGACGAGGACCAGATACGACGGGACTACGACCAGCGGGCCCGACCCGATGTGGTCGCCAGCTTCGGCCTGCACCGGTACGCCTGGCCCGCCTGCCTGCTGATCACCGTCCCCTGGTTCCTGAACCGCCGCGTGCCCCGCTACCCCGTGACGCACGTCTCGTACGACCGCACCGCCCCCGGCCACCCCATCGGCCGTATGGCGGTCCGCCCGGCCGGCTTCGCCTGTCTGCCCGGCGACGAGGCCGCCGCGCTGCCCGGCGCCCGGGTCGTCCCGGACGAGGAGGCACTGCGCGCCGAGGTGCGGTCGGCGGTCGCCGAGCACCTGGAGCCGGTCCTGACCGGTTTCGGACCCCGGATGCGGCGTCGCGGCCGGGCCCTGTGGGGCATGGCGACCGACGAGATCGTCGAGGGGCTCTGGTACATCGCCCAGCTGTTCGGGGAGATCGAGGAACGGCGCGCGATGCGCGAGCTGGAGCTGCTGCTGCCGGGCGCGACCAAGCCGTACGTGGGCACGGCGGCGTTCCGGGAGCTGACCGGCCCCGGCGGCGAGCCGCTGCGCACCCGGGACCGCGCGAGCTGCTGCATGTTCTACACGCTGCGCCCGCAGGACACCTGCGCCACCTGCCCACGCACCTGCGACGCCGACCGGGTCACCAAGCTGCTGGCCACGGCCAGTTGAGACACGCTCAGAAGTAGCCGGCTCCTCCCGTAGGATCATCGCGGAAACTCGCAGCAAGTTCCCGGAGAACCACCCGTACGGGTAGTCTTGTTCGAACTCAACTCCCGCCCCTCACGCGGCAGTTCGAGCAGAACGCCGCCCTGAACATTCCCTTGCACTTCCTTGGCGGCCTCTTGCCCCGAAACCCCCTGAGGGCCGTTGGGATTGGGCCACTATGGCGGGCGTTACGCCCTATCCCAATGCAAGGGACCCCCAGATGAAACTGACCGACATATCGCTGAACTGGCTGCTTCCGGGCGCCGTGCTTCTCCTGGGCATGCTGGCGGCGATAGCGGTTCTCGCGCGCGGCAAGCGCTCCTCGGTCAAGGACACGAGCGCGGACGATTCCTGGGAGCGCAGCGAGGAACGCCGCAGACGCAAGGAGGCCCTCTACGGCACCGTCTCCTACGTCCTCCTCTTCTGCTGCGCGGCCGTCGCCGCCGCGCTCTCCTTCCACGGCCTGGTCGGCTTCGGCGAGCAGAACCTCGGCCTCAGCGGCGGCTGGCAGTACCTCGTCCCGTTCGGCCTGGACGGCGCGGCGATGTTCTGCTCCGTGCTCGCGGTGCGCGAGGCCAGCCACGGTGACGCGGCACTCGGCTCCCGGATACTGGTCTGGACGTTCGCCTTCGCCGCGGCCTGGTTCAACTGGGTGCACGCGCCCCGGGGCATCGGCCACGCGGGTGCCCCCCACTTCTTCGCGGGCATGTCCCTGTCGGCGGCGGTGCTCTTCGACCGCGCGCTGAAGCAGACCCGCCGCGCCGCCCTGCGGGAGCAGGGCCTGGTGCCGCGTCCGCTGCCGCAGATCCGTATCGTGCGCTGGCTGCGGGCCCCCCGGGAGACGTACAGCGCCTGGTCGCTGATGCTCCTTGAGGGCGTGCGCAGCCTCGACGAGGCGGTCGACGAGGTGCGCGACGACAAGCGCAAGAAGGACGAGGCCCGGCAGCGGCGCCGCGACCAGCAGCGCGTGGAGCGGGCCCAGCTGAAGGCGATCAGCCGCGGTCACCGCGGCCACTTCGGCCGCGGCGGCGGCCGGCAGCTGGAGGTGCAGGTGGAGCGCGGCTCCTCGCAGGTCTCCGCGGAGCCTGCCATATCCGCGCCGGAGCCGCTGCCCGTCCGCTCGCGTCCCTCCCTGCAGCCCGCTCGCAAAGGAGCTGAGCCGCTGACCGTCGACCTCACCGCCGAGGACGACACCATGGCACTGCCGCGACTCGACTCCCTGG